>JALUBW010000090.1 GCA_027044735.1 Anaerolineales bacterium | reverse complement strand
GCGCGGCGCACCCATTCGCGCTCGGGCTCAAATGTGAGCAGGCTCTCGGCTTCTTCCCATTTCACCCACCGCGGCCTAAACTGCTCTTCGGGCGGGGAATCGGGTTCTAAGCCGGCCGGCCGTTCCAGCAAAAAATACCGCTCAAGCCGTTCATATTGCTTGCCTTTGTAGGCAAACTTTACCATTTGAGCCCCCAGCGGGGCGATGAATTTTAGGTTTGAAAAGCCGCTTTCTTCTGCTGTTTCGCGCAGGGCGGTTTGAAGGTAATCTTCGTCGGCTTCGGTGTGCCCCTTCGGCAGGCGGATTTCTTGCCGTGATGGCCGCTCCAGCACCAGCACAAGCCCATCGTGGACGACCACCGCTCCCGCCGCTTCGTATTTCACCACATCTTCCTCCATTTTCAGCCTCCAAAGCCTATGTGCCGAAGGAGCGGCAGAAGGAGAAGCCACACGCCCACTGCAGCCGCTCCAAGCGCCGCAAGTAGCACGCCCGCCGCGGCAACATCTTTTGCGGACTTTGCCAGCGGGTCATTGTCCGGATGGGTCAAATCCAGCGTGTCCTCAATAGCGGTGTTGAGCGCTTCCATGCTCCACACAAGGGCGATCGTGATCGTGAGCACCGCCCAACGGCAAGCATCTAAGCCGAGCCAAGCGCCTAAGCCGATTGCTACAATGGTTGCCGCAGCGTGAACCCGCGCGTTTGGCTGGCTTTTGACCAAATACGCTATGCCACTGAAGGCATAGCCAAAGGAGCGGATGATACGGGACATGGTCGCCTGGTTATGGGGATATTGGGCAGCCGAGTGAGCGCAGAATTTCGCTTTGCGCCGACCACATGCGTTCCTTTTCGGTTGTGTCCGCGTGGTCGTGCCCAAGCAGGTGCAAAACGCCGTGCACCGTCAGCAGGCAGAGTTCCCAATCCACCGGATGCCCGCCGTTTGCCGCTTGGGCTTTGGCTGTGGGGTATGAGATTACAACATCGCCGAGGTAAACCGCTCCGGTTTCGGGAACCGGTGTGCCGTCGGCAAAAGAAAGCACGTCGGTCGGTGTATCTACGCCGCGATAGCGGGCGTTGAGGGCGCGCACTTCTGCGTCGTCGGTGATTATAAGGCTCATTTCGGCGTTTTGGGGAGCGTTTTGGTGCTCCAAAGCCGCCAGCGCCGCGGCCTTCAACTTGTCGGCGTCAACGGAATTAGCGAACTCTTCGGCTACGCTAATGTGGATTTGCCTCATTCTCTCCCTCGTCTTGGGCGGGCTGTAGTGCCGAAAGTGGGATTGTCTTTTGTTCTTGTTTGAAAGAAGGGTATTTTATGCGCGGGTGATAAAGGCTTCGTAGGGCAGAAACCAGTACATCTTCAATTGTGATTAGGTCGCGCAGGGTGAGGCCACTGTTGGTCAATTGGCCTTGCTTGACGCGATCCTCAATTGTATCGTGCACTAAGGCGTGCAATTCGGCATCGTTTTTGGGGTGCTCGGCGCGGGCGCGCGCCTCACAGCCGTCTGCGAGCATTACGATGGCCGTTTCTTTGCTTTGCGGCCTTGGGCCGGGGTAGCGAAAATCTGCAGGGTCAACCTTTTCGCCTTCTTTGGCTTGTTTGAGCGCCAGGGCGTATTGGTAGCGTGTCAGCATAGTGCCGTGGTGCTCGGCTATGAAGTCGCGGATGCGTTTGGGCAGATGGTGTTCCTCGGCGAGGCGCAGTCCTTCGTAAACGTGCCCTATGATGATGCGGGCGCTTTCGCGCGGGGCAAGCGCCGCATGTGGGTTGGGTGAGCCGGGGGGCTGGTTTTCAATGAAAAAGTGCGGGCGAGCAACTTTGCCGATGTCGTGGTAAAGCGCGCCAACGCGGGTGAGGAGAGCGTCTGCACCAATGGCTTCGGCGGCTTGTTCGGCCAAATTGGCAACTTGTAGGCTGTGTTGGTAAGTGCCGGGAGCCTCGCGAAGTAACATTTGCAGCAATGGCTGGTCGGGGCGAGAAAGTTCTAACAACTGCAAAACTGTGACTTTGCCCAGGTAGGACGCCAGCAAATAGTGCAGAACTAAAGCTGTTGCCGCTGAAACGGTGCCGTTTGCCGCCGAACTGCCGAGCAGCCCGAGCATTGTGCCCAAATCGGTGCTGGGCAAAGGGAGCCTGATTGCGAGCAAGACGGCCATCTGGGTTAGCGTTATTCCCGCTCCGGCGATGATGAAGGAGTGAAGGCGTTGGCTTTTGCCGAGCAAGGCCATGCCTATGAGGCCGCCGAGGGCAAAGTATAGGCCCAGTTCAAAAGCCGTTGCCGAGCCATAAACTCCAAGCCCTATCAGCGGGATGGTGAAAACGAGGGCTATTTCGGCATCAAATAGCAAAAGCAGGGTGAGAGTAAATGTGGGCAGAGGATAAAGGTAAGGCAACAGCGAGCCATTGGTGACGGTTAGCCTGATGCCAAGCAGGAAAATTGCAAAGGCTGTGCACAGCACAAGCGTTGGACGATGGGTGTTCCAGAGGTCGGAGCGTCTTAGGAGTAGATACAAGGAGAGGATTGCCCATGTTGCCAAGGCGAGCAAAATCGGTGCGAGCCAGAGTTTCCACGGGGTAGTGGCACGCAGCAAACCGTATTCGCGCAGGGCTTCAATATCGGCATCGGTGAGCACTTGCCCGCGCTGCACTATCGTTTCACCGCGGCGGAATGTACGCTTTACCGGCTTGACCGATTCGCGCGCCCGCTGTCTTGCCGCTTCGGTTAGTTCCGCGCTGTAAAGGCTATTGGGCGCTAAAAATGCTTCTACAAGCCGCTGCACAATTTCCGCTTGCCGGTCGCTCAGCGAAAGATCAATGAAAGCGGGGATGTTGCGACGGGCTTCCTCCAGTTGGTCTTCGCGAATCGGTGAGCGCATCATTGTTTCCAGCACGCGCTCGGCTTCTTTTTGAATTTGTTCCCAACGGTTGGAATCAATTGTGAGCAGGTAGCGTGCCTCTTCTGCCGAAAGGTGAAGCCCTTGCACGGCAGCGAGGTCTTTCATTTTTTGCCGTGTTGTGGCGTAAGGGTCGGTGCGAACGGCAGTGATGAAGGTACATGCGGCTTTGAGGCGTGCCAATTGGCGGCGGGCAATGGCGGCATCGGGCGGGGAGTAGATTTTGGCTACCGCCCGCGCTGCTGCTTCGCGCTTTTTTTCGGTGAGTACTTTGCTTTGGTAGGTGAAGTCGTAAGGGGCTAAGATATCGCGCGGCGCAACTTCGCCTGCGTGGAGCACAAGGCGGGTGCTGATGGTGCTCCCTGCCATTATGGCCGCGACAACTAAGGCGCTCAGTATGGGAATTAGCCAATTGAGCGCGCGCATCCCTTTCCCCCTTTTGTTTGTTGAACTTGGGGCTTCGGCTAACTCGGCGTTAGAGTTCACGGTGGTTTTTGTTTGTGCGGCGATATTACTTTCCTTGCAACAAACGGCGCACTATTGCGCTCACTTGTTTGCCATCGGCGCGGCCTTGGACTTTTGGCATCAGCGCGGCCATCACTTTGCCCATTTCTTTCATTGATTTTGCGCCAACGGCGGCGATGGTTTCCTGCGCCAGTTTTTCCAGTGCCTTGGCATTCAGCGGCGGGGGGAGAAATTCGCGCAATACCGCCATTTCGGCCTCGGCAGTGGTGATAAGGTCTTCGCGGCCGGCGCGCCGTGCGTCTTCTATCATTTCTTGGCGGGTTTTGATTTCTTTTTGGATTATGCCAAGCAAAGCGCCTTCGTCCAACGGTGCGCCTTTTTCCACCTCGGCCAGTTTTATGGCGGCAAGTGCGAGCCGCAACGTGCGCTTGCGAAGTTCGTCTTTTTGCCGCATTGCCTCTTTCAAGGCTTGTTGGAGTTTTTGTTTGGTATCCATGCCCACATTATACCAGTAGGGGAGCGGGTATAATGAGGCTGACGCAAGACCTTGGGGACGGTTTATGGAATTGATCACAAGCAAGCGAAATGCCAAGGTGCGGCTGGCGCGGTCGCTTTTGCGCTCAAAGGGGCGCAAAGAGCACAATTTGTTTTTGGTGGAAGGGTTGAGGCATGTTGGCTCGGCGCTTGAGGCTAAGGCCGACGTGCGGTTTTTGCTTTGGGCGCCCGGGCGGCTGAGCAGCGATTTTGGCCGCGGGTTGGTGGAGCGGGCGCGCGCCGCGGGTATTCCCGTTTGGGCGGTGAGCGAGGGGGTGTTGGACGCGATTTCGCCGCGCGAGCACAGCCAAGGCCTAATTGCAGTTGTGCGCCCGCAGCGCACTTTGCTGACCGATTTATCCCCCGAGTGGCACAGGCTGTTGGTTGCCGTGGTTGCTCCGCAAACGCCGGGCAATGTGGGCACGATTTTGCGCACCATAGACGCTGTTGGCGCTCACGCCCTTGTGTTGCTTGATGGCGGCACAGACCCTTACAGCCCTGCCGCGGTGCGTTCAAGCATGGGTGCGCTGTTTTGGGTGCCGGTGGTTCAGGCTTCTTGGGATGAGTTTGAGGGTTGGGCGCGCGGCCGCGGCTATTTGCTGGTGGGCACTTCGGCGCATGGGGATGCCAATTATCGCTCTGCGCGGTATGAATGCCCGAGTGTGCTTTT
>JALUBW010000089.1 GCA_027044735.1 Anaerolineales bacterium | reverse complement strand
TGGCCGTCATCGTGTTCAAATTGCGCCTGCCGCACACCGCGCTGGTCTTCCTCACCGGCTCGGCGTTGGGGAGCAGCGGTGCGGCCTATCAAGGCGTGTTCCGCAACCCGTTGGCCGACCCCTACCTACTGGGCGTGGCCTCGGGGGCAGGGCTGGGTGCGGTCGCCGCGATTGCCTTGCAGGGCGAAGGGCTGGCATCAGGGGGGCTTCTCATCCCCGCGGCGGCGTTTGCGGGCGCGCTGCTCACGGTTGCGCTGGTCTATGCCCTTGCCCATGTGAATGGCTATGTGCCCACGCACACGCTCATCCTCGCCGGTGTAGCGGTGGGCGCGCTGGCCTCGGCCATCACCTCATTCCTCATGCTCCAATCCGAAGGAACGCTCAGGCGCGCCATTGTGTACCTGCTCGGCGGCGCACCGCTCAACGGCTGGAAGCCCGTGCTCGCCGTCCTGCCTTACTGGCTGGCTGGGGAAGCCATCCTGCTGGTTTCAGGGCATCCGCTAAACGTGCTCCAGTTCGGCGAAGAGCAGGCGCAACAACTGGGGCTAAACGCCGGACGCGCCAAACTGCTGATTTTGGGCGCGGCCTCGCTTGCGACCGCCGCCGCGGTGGCGTTTGCGGGCATCATCGGCTTTGTGGGGCTGGTCGTGCCGCACATTGCCCGCCTGCTTTGGGGCGAAGACTACCGCCACCTCATCCCCCTTTCGCTTTTGGGCGGTGCAAGCGTGCTTTTGCTTTCAGATTTGCTGGCGCGCACCCTGCTTGCCCCCCAAACCTTGCCCGTTGGCATCGTCACTGCCCTTTTCGGCGCGCCGTTCTTCCTCTGGGTGCTCCAACGGGCGAAGGGGGGAAGGGGGTAACCCATGCTCCAAATCCGCGGCCTCACCGCCTCTTACGGCGAACATGAAGTGTTGCACGGTGTGACGCTGGAAGCAGCGCGCGGCGAGGTACTTGCGCTGGCCGGGCCGAACGGCGCGGGCAAGAGCACGCTGTTGCGGGTGGTGAGCGGCGTTTTGCCTCCCCGGCGCGGCGAGGTGCGGTGGGAAGGGCACGATTTGCTGAAAATGACCTCGCGCG
>JALUBW010000088.1 GCA_027044735.1 Anaerolineales bacterium | reverse complement strand
GATAAAGAGCATCTTGCCCTTGTGAGCGGCGATGTCGCAGGCGAAAATGTGCTGGTGCGCATTCATTCTGAATGTTTCACCGGCGATGTTTTGGGCTCGCTGCGCTGTGATTGCGGCGAGCAATTGCATTTGGCAATGGAGCGCATAGCCGAGGAAGGGCGCGGCGTGGTGGTTTATCTGCGTCAAGAGGGGCGCGGCATTGGCCTGTTAGACAAGTTGCGGGCGTACAACCTGCAAGACCAAGGCTATGACACCGTGGAAGCCAACCTAATGCTCGGTCACCAAGCCGATGAACGGAATTATGACATCGGCGTTGCCATTTTGCGGGATTTGGGCGTAAAGTCGGTGCGTTTGCTCACCAACAATCCGGCTAAAATTGAAGCGCTGGAATCGCTGGGGATGCCCGTGGTGGAGCGCGTTCCCCTGATTGCCACTGTGCACGACGAAAACCGGCATTACCTTGAAACCAAAGCCCGTCGTATGCACCATCTTTTGAATTTCGGGCACATGACTTTGCACAGGAACGAGAAGGAATAGGCGCTTATGGGCTCTGCGGCTTTGCCCGATCCGGTAGAGGAGATTCGCGCTGATGCTGAGCGGCTGTGCAAGCGCGGTCGCCCGCTGGTGACACTCACGTACGCCCAAAGCCTTGATGGCAGCATCAGCGCCCGCCCTGATGCTCCGCTGGCAATAAGTGGCGAAGAGACCAAGATGCTCACCCACCGCTTGCGCGCCGCCCACGATGCCATTCTGGTGGGCGTCGGCACGGTGCTTGCCGATGACCCAAAGTTGACAGCGCGCCGCGTCGGCGGTCCGCATCCGCTCCCCATAGTGCTGGATTCGCACTTGCGGACCCCGCTGACAGCGCGCGTGCTCAAGCACCCGCGTGGGTGTGTGATTGCAACGGCTGAGGATGCCGATAGAGCGCGGGAGGTAAGGTTGCGGGAGCAGGGGGCACGGGTTGTCAGGCTCCCGCGAGTTGATGATGGGGTTTCATTGCCTTCACTTCTAAATTGGCTATACGAAATCGGTGTCTGTTCGTTGATGGTGGAAGGCGGGCGGCGCGTGCTCACCTCCTTCCTCAAAGCC
>JALUBW010000087.1 GCA_027044735.1 Anaerolineales bacterium | reverse complement strand
TCCTTGGCGTCCTTTATGTCCTTGGCGCCCTTGGCGTTAACTCCTCTGCGCCTCCGCGTTATGTGAGAAACCATCTCATCACTTGGTGCATCCAAACACGTTCAAGTCGTCCAAACTGAAATGCCCTTCTTGCCAACGGGTGAGGACTTCTGCCAGAAGTTCCCCTGAACCCCTGCAAGTGCCATTGGGCAATTTGCCCCTTACCTGCGATAAAATTTGTTTGCGTTGTTGCTCCGTTTTGGGCTGCGCCATACCGGTGGAATTCAAGGCATTTGAGTTTGTTTGCTTGGACTGTTTGCTGTATTCCACCGAGACGTTTTGCGCGTGCACCCCAAATACACAGTCGTTTTCTACCTTCCCTTTTATGGTGAACTGGTAGGTGATTTTTACCTTCACCCCAAGGTCTACCGAAATGGTTACCGTGCCGGTTTGGGGTTTGCACTCGCGCGCTGCCTCAATTAGGCACTGGATATTCGTGCCGCACGGCAACAAAGTTGGGGTAGGGCTTGGGGTGGGACTAACGACCGGAGAAGGTGTCCCGCTCGGTTGAAGCGCCATCTGAATTTGCGGCAACGTGCAGGCGCTCAGAATGAGGATGGCTACAATCAAGGCTAACATGCTTAGTGATGCAACACGGTTGCTCATGTTCAAACTCCTTTTGGGTGGCCGGGCCGGCCTTTTCCGCGAAGCGGCTTTTTGCAGCCGCACCTGCAACCAATTTTATGATAACCTATTTGCCGTCTTTGCACAAATTCGTTGCAGGGTTTCATGGCGGTAAAGCCAGTCGGCGGCTTGCGCTGGCCAATACAAACTTTTTGCACAAATTCACCGGAGGTTTTCATGGCAGTAATAGCAGTGTTCGGCAGTGCTTTGCCCAAAGAAGGTGATGCAGATTATGAAGCGGCTTATAGGTTCGGGATTTTGCTCGGTCAGGCCGGGCATACAGTGCTTACCGGCGGCTATGCCGGTACTATGGAAGCAGTGTCGCGCGGCGTCCTTGAGGGCGGCGGCAGGACGATCGGCGTCACTTGTGAGCAAATAGAAGCCTTTAGGCCACTTGGCCCCAACGCATGGGTGCAAAAAGAAGTGCGCACGAAAACTTTGCTTGAACGCATAGATAAACTTGCGCAAAACGCCGACGCCGCAGTTGCCCTGCCCGGCGGCCTCGGTACCTTAGCGGAAATAGCAATTGTGTGGAATTTGGTAGCCATCCGTGCAATCCGCCCAATTCCGCTTTTGCTTGTGGGTAGTGGGTGGCAGGCCACCTTTGGCACTATGTTTGAAGCACAAGGGCGGTACGTGCACGAGGGCGCCAAAAAGTTGCTTCGCTTTTTCCCGAACGGGCAGGCGGCAGTGGCTGAACTTTCGCGCTTATTCCGCGAAGGCAATGGTTCATAGAAATGTGCGATTGGTTTACGGTTGTGCTTGCTTTACTTGTGGCGGCGCTCGCCGTTTTTTTGACAGCCTTTGGGGGATGGCTTGCCTTCAAGCCGTACCGCTACCTCCGTTTCTTTGCCAATACGCGCATGGAGATGTATCGCTCCCGTGGGTGGACAGAAGAGGAGATAAATTACTGGACGCGCGGCTCGCTGATTCAGCGCTTCCTTGGCGGGAAATACTCCGAATGGCTGAAAGACGCCGCCGAGCGCCCCAAAGGGCACAAACGCACCCTACTTCTTATCCGCTCCGCTGGCATTTTGGCGTTCCTTATCGGCTTGGTGATTGCCCTGCTCTGGATGTGGTTGGTGTTTTACAACATCGCCGCCTGTTTTCTCTAAAAACCTGTGGAAAACTTGCGGAGATCTGTGGAAAACTCTGGCCTATCCTGTGGAAAAAGTGGCATCTCGTGTGGAAAACCGTCGGGGGTGTGGATAACTCTGTGAAAAATCTGTGGAGAGTCCGGTATAACTAATGGGGGATTGTGGAAACACCGGGGATAACGTGGGGAAATTACAATTCGGTCAATTTTGTTAAAAGCCGCAGCCTAATGTGCCGCGCTTGCAAGTTTGTGGTAGCATAAAATATAGGCTTTTCTCTTTTCGCGGAAAGTTGTGTCGTGCAGGAGGTTAAGATGAAATCCAAAAA
This sequence comes from Anaerolineales bacterium, assembly GCA_027044735.1. Lineage (GTDB taxonomy): Bacteria > Chloroflexota > Anaerolineae > Anaerolineales > DRMV01 > JALUBW01. Next base: position 2,519 of record JALUBW010000087.1, on the reverse strand, counting down.
GTTCTTGTTGCTTGCCGCACTTGCGCTGATAGCCCTTGCCTTGATGGGGTGTGGGTTATTTTCGGCAATCTCGGGCGCAAAGAAAGTCGTAGAAGAAGCGCAAACACTCGTGCCCACAGTGGAGGCGGCGGCAACTTCTGCGGTCAATACCCAGCCCCAGCAAAGCAGCGAGCCCACCCAACCCCAACAATCCCCCACCGAGGAGCCGCCTTCTACACAGATTACCGTCAAAACCCCAGACAAGGCCGAAAGCCTTAAATCCTTCCAAATTCACTATGTTTTGACGGTGGAATTTCCCAAACGAAACCAAAAATTTGTCATTTTTGAAGTCAACGATACCGAAGTCCGGAATGACAAGGGGCAGGTGGACTACCATGCCGTAGTCAAAATGCCTTTCCAAAACGCTTCGTTTGAAGGGATCAGAGTTGGCGAAAAAGTTTGGGTTTCGGATGGCGAGAACTGGGTTGTCGGCACCGAAGAGCAACTAACATCCCTCACCCATTTCTCAAGTGCGTCGGATATGTTCTTCAGTGATTTGTTCGGCAAGGATGTTTCCGAACTCAAGCGCTCCGACGAGGACTGGAAATATGTGGGCACCGCCAAGGTCAATGGCGTTGAGGCTATGCACTTTGCACTCAAAGAGAGCGCCGTTCAGGCATTCTCAGCCGACCAGTTCAACATGCTTTACTCCACTTTAGTGCCCAACTTGAATGTGCATGACCTCAAAGCCACTTCGGCCGCCGGCGATGTCTACATTGCCAAAGACGGTCTGCTGGTCAAGGGCTCATACATCCTTACCGGCGTTGGAAAAACCGACGACGGCAAAGAAGAAACCGTGAAAATCGTGTATCAGTACGATATTACCCATATCAATGACCCGAATCTCAAAGTTGAGCCGCCGAAGGGTGCTACTACTTCTGTGAAAGCGCCTTTCCCGCTCCCGCCCAATGCTAAACTCAAGCTTGCCGCAGGGCAGACGCAGGTGTTTGAGGTGCAAAACACCACGGTTGATGACGTGATGACCTTTTTTGACGAGAATTTACCCAAGGCCGGCTACAAAATCTCCAACAAAATGGGCGACTCCGACGTATGGGAGTTCAGTGTAACCGGCAAGAAGGGGAGTTACACGGTGGTGGTTGGACCTTCGCCTGACAATCCCGCCAATGTAGAGATAGAGATAGGCGGGTGAGGCCGCTGCTGGCGTCATAAAGAAAAAAGGCTACCCTTCTTTGGGTAGCCTTTTGCTTTAGGGGTGAGTTTCTATCTTTCTATGGTGAAGAAGGTGTAGTGATAGGCAATTTTGCCATCCAGCAAGCCGAAAACGTCGTTGCCGTTGCGTACGGTGCCCGCCGAGGAAGTTGCTTCCCATGTGAAATGGCGAGAATTGCCGCGCCCGGAATAGCCCGTTAGCGTAAATGAGGCATTGGGGAGCAATTGTTGGAAGAATGTGGTGTACCACGAGCGGATAGCGGCTTTGCCGGTGATCGTGCGCGCCGCCGTCACGTGCACCGCGCGGTCGGTGTAGAGGCTCACCACTTGGTCGGGGTTGTGGCTGTTGAGGGCGTTGATGTAGGTCTCGGTAATGTCGGGCGGCGGCGGGCTAACATTCCACTGGAAGTTTGCAATTGCCTGCCAAATTTGGGGAGGAAGCGTATCGCGCGTCCAATGCCATTCCCAGAAATTGACCGCGAGCACGCCCAAATCCATAGCCGTTTGCATAAATTCGTTCATGTCATGCACTGTGGGTTCCCATGTGCCGTAACGGTATGCAGACCCCACCGCAAGCATCGGCTTGTTGGGATACATTGCCCTAAATTCGCGCACCGAGCGTTGTAGTTGTGCCCCCGGGTTGTGTGCAGTGACCCAGTAGACCTGCGGCATGTTGAAATCGCATCTGCTGAGGAATTCATCCCAAGGGAATGCGGGGTGATAACTTGGGTAGCGGAATGAACTGAGGCCGATAAGCACACCGTTTGGCATATTGGCGCGAAGGGTGTTCATAAAAGTTTTGGCCTTATCGGCCATGCCCGATCTGTCAAATTCCATTTCTGCGTCAATAACATAGCCGGTTAGACCGAGTTGTTGGGTGCGCTGAGCGGCCGTTCTGGCCTCGCCCACGGGGTCACGGCCGTAGATATAATGCCAACCCCAAGCGGTGATTCCCTTGGCCTGCAATGCTTCCACCAGTGGGGGGATGAGGTCGCGGTGGTGTGCCCAATCGTAGTTATATTTGTTTGTGCCATCGGCAATTTTCACCACCACGTGCGATAAACCCGCTTCGGCGGCCACGTTGGCTATTTTTTGCGGGTCTCCGCCTTCACAGCGGGGAATTTTCCAGATGAACATTCCTTTGCCAGTTATCATAGATTCCTCCTCAGTCGGTGCACCAAGCCTGCTTTGTGGCTTTCACTTAGTTTAGCACATTTTTGAATTTCAAGTTTGTTTTGTCGCTGGTCGTGTGGCCGTTGAGAGCAGCGCAAAGGGCGTCATCTCGCGCCCCGGCGGTTCCCCGCCCCAAC
>JALUBW010000086.1 GCA_027044735.1 Anaerolineales bacterium | reverse complement strand
GGCGAAGCAATGCTTCTACAACAACATTTGCTTGCATCCCCCTTTGGTCTCCTCGCGGTACAATTCCACCAAATGAGCAATTTCGTGATTTGCATTGCCAACGAAGGCTATGAAGCCAGCCTGATTATGGGCAAAGTCTATCGCCGGCTTCCCGACCCGAAGGCCGAAGCACACGGCTTGACGCGCGTCTTGGATGAGGATGCCTCCTCCACCGATGGCTACCTCTATCCTTCCTCTTTTTTCGTGCCGGTAGAATTGCCTGAAAAAGCCCGCCGTGCTTTGATGGCACACCCTGCCCTTTGATTCCTCAATTCCCTAATCCCCCAATCCCTAATCCCTAATCCCTAATCCCTCAATCCCTCTTTCCCGAGGTATCCATGTTCAACAAAGTCCTGATTGCCAACCGTGGTGAAATCGCCGTTCGTGTCATCCGCGCCTGCCGTGAACTGGGCTTGCAGACCGTGGCGGTGTATTCCGACGCCGACCGCAACGCGCTGCACGTGCGCTACGCCGACGAAGCCTACAACATCGGCCCGCCGCCGGCGCGCGATTCGTACCTGCGGATGGACAAACTGCTGGAAGTCGCCAAAAAGTCGGGCGCGGGCGCGATTCACCCCGGCTACGGCTTTTTAGCCGAGCGCGCCGACTTCGCGCAGGCGTGCGAAGACGAAGGCATCGCGTTCATCGGCCCCAAGCCGCACGCCATCGCCACCATGGGCGACAAAGCGCGGGCGCGTGCCACCGTCGCCGCGGCGGGCGTGCCCGTTGTGCCCGGCACCGAGGGCAAGGAAAACTTGACCGACGACGAACTGCTGGCCATCGCGCCGAAAATCGGCTTCCCGCTGCTCATCAAAGCCGTGGCGGGTGGCGGCGGCAAAGGGATGCGCGAAGTCCGCTCGTTGGATGAAATGCCCGCCGCGCTGCGCGCCGCCCGCGCCGAAGCCGAAGCCGCCTTTGGCGACGGCAACGTCTATCTGGAAAAACTGATTGAGGGCGCGCGGCACATTGAAATCCAGATTTTGGCCGACAAGCACGGCAACACCATCCACCTTGGCGAGCGCGAATGCTCCATCCAGCGGCGGCATCAAAAACTCTTTGAGGAATCGCCTTCCCCCTTCGTGGGGCAGGACGAAGCCTTCCGCCAGAAGATGGGCGCGGTGGCGGTGCGCGCTGCGCAGGCCGTGGGCTACATCAGCGCGGGCACCATTGAATTCCTCGTGGACAAAGACAAAAACTTCTACTTCTTGGAAATGAACACCCGCCTGCAGGTGGAGCACCCGGTCACCGAATACGTCACCGGCGTGGACATCGTGAAAGAGCAAATCCGCATTGCCCGCGGCCGTCCCCTGAGTTACACCCAAGACCAAATCACCATGCACGGCTGGGCGATGGAAGCGCGCATCAATGCCGAAGACCCCTACAACAACTTCATGCCGTCCATCGGGCGCATTGAACACATGGTGCTGCCCACGGGCCCCGGCGTGCGGCTGGATACCGGCATCTACGCGGGCCTTGAAATCACGCCCTACTACGACTCGCTGATTTCCAAACTCATCGTATGGGGCGAGACCCGCGGCCACGCCATCCAGCGGATGCGCCGCGCGTTGGAGGAATACAAAATCGTGGGCGTCCGCACCACCATCCCCTTCCACCAGAACCTGCTCAAGCAAAGCCGCTTCATCGCCGGCAGTTTTGATACCCGCTTTGTGGAAGAGCGCTTCTCCATGGAAGAAGCGGACGCGATGCGCGAAACCCATCCCGAAATTGCGGCCATCTTAGCGACGTTGGTGGCGCATCAAGAAACCATGCGCGCGGCCCACATCATCCGCCGCGCCAAGCGCGACACCAGCAACTGGAAGTGGTACGCCCGCTGGGAGCGGATTCACCGCTAAAGCCTTTGTGTGAGGTCAACGATGAAGTATATTGCCACGGTCAACGGTCAGGAAATCGAGGTAGATATTCTCGACGAGCACCGCGTCGCGGTGAACGGCGAAGAGTACGAAGTGGACATGGTCGCGATGAGCAACCAGCCACTGTATTCCCTCTTGGCTAATGAGCGTTCTTTCGAGGGGTATGTGTACGAGGTCAACGGCCAGTGGCAGGTGTTGCTGGGCGGCACCCTGTACGAAGTGGTGGTGGAAGACGAGCAGATCAAGCGGCTGCGCAAGGCGGGCGGCGGCCGGCGGGAAGCCAAGGGGCCCTTCCTGCTCAAAGCGCCCATGCCGGGGCTGGTGGTCAAAGTGCCGGTGCAGGAGGGGCAAGAGGTGCAAAAGGGCGACGTGCTGGTGGTTCTGGAATCCATGAAAATGCAAAACGAACTCAAGTCGCCCAAGGCCGGCAAGGTCGAAAAAGTGAAAGTGGAAGCGGGGCAAGCCGTGGAGCAAGGGGAAGTGATGGTCGTGGTCGCCGCGCCCTGAGGCGGCGGCCAATTTGCTGGGGCAGTGCGCGCCCCACAGGCATCACAGCGAAGGCGCAGGGCTAACGAGGCAGCCCCGACAGGTCTCTGAGACCTGTCGGGGCTTTTGGTTGCCGTATTCCAAAGAGGGCGAGGCACGCCTTGCCTCTCCGGGAGATTTGGTATAATATAGACGCAGAATTTGTAACGCGAACGCTGGGGAAAAGATATAGCCTCGCCCCTATAGATGACTTTTTCAGCCTTTTACCCCCGCGTTTCTCCCACAAAGGTGGTCCCAAATGCGCGAAAAAACTCAAGAAAAAACTGAGACCATTGCCCTTGCCTTTTCCCGCGCCAGGCACAGACTTTTTCTGGCCATAAGAGGTCTTGTGCTTTTGGGAACATTTGCCAGCCTTATTGCCGGCTGTACATTCAAAGACGGAGTAAATGCAACAAAAGATTGGTTTATACAAATGGGCCAACGTGCCGAAGAAATAATACATAGTAATTTTGAAGTGCACAAATTACCAACAGCCCGGGTGCCTACAACACCAACCCTGACACAGGCAACCCCTACTGTTGTACAAGTATCACAAACTCCAAAACCTTTACCCACCAGGCGGGCAACCCCAAAACCATCAAAAACCCCAACCCCAAAACCAACCAGCACGCCAACCGCAAAGCCAACCCCCACTGAAACTGCTACGCCAACGGCTACGGCTACGGAAGAAGAGCCACATATCAATGTAATAGATACATTATTCCAAAAAAGTGTTGAAATAATAGCAGAAAATAATAAAACTCGTTTTATCATAGCCTCAGAAGAGACTGATTCTGCACCAGAAATCAGAGCAATGGCAGATATAGGCAGTATTATGATGCGAAAATTATGGGGTTTAGCATTACATAGTATGGGAAAAGAATCAAACCCTACTTTCCTATTTAAATTAACCCGTTCCTTTTTTGAAAATGGCGGAGTAGTGTATGTAAAGATAAATGGGCCAATAGTTGTAAGTTATGATTCTTGGAGTAGCAGGCCTAAGGTAGAGCCACCATGTTGCCCTGTAATAGTACATAGAGGGAGATATACCACTTACGAAGCCGAGCCAGCAACTGATTCAGAAATTGAGGAATGGCCTAAAGCGTATGGTAGTTCGATATTAGGCCTTTATGATGCGAAAAGTATATATGCCGCTACCGTAAATAGGGTCCAATCTAACAGCGGTGAAATTGTATTTATTTGGGAAAGAGAGGGGAAAATACAATACATGGCTGTTCAATTCCAATCAAGATATAAAGGAGCTAATACAGGGGATGTAACCGTAGACATTAGAGATGCTTTTTTTGGGAAAATATCTGACAATTATATTGAAGAATTAGAACAATTTGCAAGTAATGTTAATAATACTCCTGATACTTATGACAAAACGGTAGCTCAATTGTCAACACAATTTCATATTAATCGGTCTGTAGCAGAAGCTCTTCTAAGATATACTATATTTCATCAGAAAGAAAAATAGAAGAAAAGAAGAGTTTACTATAAACAAATACATTTTATGCTATAATTTTATTGAATGGTCAACTCCATGCAAGAATACATGCAGAAATTTCTGGTTATTTTTACAATTATTTTAAATCTTCTTTTATTAACCACATTACTAATCATAAATTATAATAATGTTACTGAAGTAAAGGCATGCATGCACTATTTATACGAATGCTGTGAAAAGTCTAATTGCCAAAAAAATTGTGCTGCATTAAGGAATCCTTTACCACACAGTGAAGAAGAATGCAATAATCGATGTCACGGTATTGGGGAATATTGTTGTCCTAGCTGTGCAGACCAATGCCAAGTAGATTCTGAATGTGGCTCCGGCTGTCGTTGTCTTGCAGATTCGAACGGCAACTATTGCTACTGCCCAGGCGGTGGCAGTGGCGGCGGGGGAGGTGGCGGAGGTAATGACAATGAACCCCCATCCTGTTCAATAACAGTGCCACTAAACAATCCCAATGGCATATTCTATGATGCAAAAGAGTATTTAAACCAAACAACAGGCCAATTAGAAACCCAACAGCCTACAACCAGGCAAGGTAAAGTAAACACAGACGACCCAGATAACGATGATGTAACAGTAGAATCTTTAACCACAGACAAAAACTGCGTACAACTTACACTCAATGGAGAAAACTTTACCCTAACACCCCAAGG
>JALUBW010000085.1 GCA_027044735.1 Anaerolineales bacterium | reverse complement strand
CTAAAAGGACGGGCAAATGGCGGCGCTATTCGGGAGCCTTTATTTTGTTGAAGGATTATTGGTCAATACCAACCCGCCTTTACAAAGAGGCGTCTAAACAAGCCTTGAGCGCCTTTGCTAATTTGGTGCTACCTCATGTCCGAACTCATGTCTGAACTTCAGTTTCGCGCCCTAACAACATCGGGAAGCACTTTCACAATCCCCGCGGCAATCGCTGTTATAATCCTCTGTATGAGGAACAAACTGGCAATCCTCGGCGCGGCACTAATGCTTTTGCTGTTGGTAGGCCTCCCAGCAAAGGCATTTGCGGTCGCGCCAACGCCAACGCCCGCCATCGCACCCACCGCATCTCCAAGCCCAACGCCCGCGCCCGATGTAGTGCTCTGCGAGCCAGGCGTTTTCCCGCAAAATTACGCCGTGGATTGCACCGTGGCGGGCGCGGCGGCATACCTCAGCCGCATGGCATCTTTGGGCTACTTTTACCCACCCGACCCACCGCCAGTAACCCCATTGCCAGAATCGTGGTTCGCCCTGCCCGGCAAGTGGCGCTACGCGCGCGTGCTCAAGGACGGCGAACGAAGCGTTTACAGCAACCTTGACAACGCCATCCACAACAAACACCCCAATCACCTGCCCAAAGGGTTCGTTTTCGTCTCTTACGAAGCCGTTGTTTACCGCGACCACAAACTCTACTACCGTATAGATGAAGCAGGCCGCTGGATGCGCCGCAACGACTTGGCGGTTGTAACCCCGTCGCAATTTCGCGGTGTTCTGGTGAAAGAACCCCCATCCCACCCCTTCGGCTGGATGGTGGCCTCAGTGCCCACAAAACGCACCCCCGGCCTCCGCTGGAAGGATTACACCCACCACAAAATGCACCGCTACGAAATCATCCAAGTCTACGACCAGAAAAAAGCCAACGGGACCAATTGGTACATGATTGCGCCCGATGAATGGGTGGCACAGAGATTTGTGGGATTGGTCTTTCCGCGAAAAGAACCGCCCCCCGGCGTAACTGGCGGGCGTTGGATTGAAGTGAACCTATTTGAGCAAACGCTCGCAGTCTACGATAATTACAAACTCGTTTTCGCCACGCTGGTTTCAAGCGGACATGCGCCGTTTTGGACTCATCCCGGCCTCTTCCGCATTTACAAAAAACTCAAGACCACGCTGATGCGCGGCGCATTTGAAGCCGACCGCTCCGACTACTATTCGCTGGAAGATGTGCCGTGGACGATGTACTACGACGACACGCGCGCCCTCCACGGCGCATACTGGCACGACTTTTTCGGCTACCCTACCTCGCACGGGTGCGTGAATTTGAGCATTGCCGACGCCCATTGGCTTTACGAATGGAGCAAAGTGGGGGATTGGGTGTATGTTTACGACCCATCGGGCAAAACCCCAACCGACGCCGAAGGCGGTGGGCCGTGAAAACCAGCGCCCGACCGCCCCAAAAGCACCATTTGGTATAATTACCCCACAAACCAACTACCTACCGCCGCCCGCCCTGCTCCCTGTGGGCGGGCGTTGTTTGCAAAAAGCCATCCAAGGACAAGCCAAAGCATGAGCGAAAGCGGCAAAATCATCCCCGTAGACATAAACGAAGAAATGCGCTCGGCGTATTTGGACTACGCCATGAGCGTGATTGTGGCGCGGGCGCTGCCCGATGCGCGCGACGGCCTCAAACCCGTCCAGCGGCGCATCCTCTACGCAATGTACGACATGGGCTTGCGCTCCAACACCCCCTACAAAAAATCCGCCCGCATTGTCGGCGAAGTGCTGGGCAAATACCACCCGCACGGCGACCAAGCCGTTTACGACGCAATGGCGCGCATGGCTCAGGATTTCTCCATGCGCTACCCGCTGGTGGACGGGCAGGGCAACTTCGGCTCAATTGACGGCGACGCCCCTGCCGCCATGCGCTACACCGAAGCCCGCCTCAGCCGCATCGCCGAGGAAATGCTCGCCGATATTGACAAAAACACCGTTGACTTTGCCGATAACTTTGACGGCAGCCTGCAAGAGCCAACGGTGTTGCCGGCGCGCATCCCCAATTTGCTCGTCAACGGCGCCTCGGGCATCGCCGTTGGCATGGCAACCAACATTCCGCCCCACAACCTCAACGAAATCGCACAGGCTTTGGTCTATTTGATTGACCACTATGACGAATTGCACAAAGTCTCTGCCGAAGACCTGATGCAGTTTGTCAAAGGGCCCGATTTTCCAACCGGTGGCATCATCGTAGGGCACGAGGGCATCCAGCAGGCGTACACCAACGGCAAGGGGCGCGTTACCGTGCGCGCCAAAGCCGAAATTGAGGAAATGAAAAGCGGGCGCTACCGCATTGTCGTCACCCAAATCCCCTACCAAGTGAACAAATCGGCGCTGATTGAGCGGATAGCCCAATTGGTGCGCGAAGGCAAAATTGACGCCATCTCCGACCTGCGGGATGAATCCGACCGCCGCGGCATGAGGATCGTGATTGAACTAAAGCGCACCGCCCAGCCGCGCAAGGTGCTCAACCAACTTTACAAGCACACGCCGCTCCAATCCACCTTCGGCATCCAACTGCTGGCGCTGGTGAACGGTGAGCCGCGCCTACTTTCGCTCAAGCGCGCAATGCTGGTTTACATTGAGCACCGCAAAGAAGTAATCCGCCGCCGCTCCGAATACGAACTCGCCAAAGCCCGCCATCGCGCGCACGTCCTTGAAGGGCTTATCGTCGCCTTGGCGCATCTGGACGACATCATCGCCACAATTCGCGCCTCCAAAGACGCCGAGCAAGCCCGCAAGCGGCTGATGGAGCGCTTCCGCCTGAGCGAAATCCAAGCGCAGGCAATTTTGGATATGCCCCTTCGCCGCCTTGCCGCGCTGGAGCGCCAGAAAATTGAGGATGAATACCGCGAGGTCAAAGAGCGCATTGCCTATTTGGAAGACCTGCTCGCCTCGCCCAAGAAGGTGCTGGCTTTGATAAAAGCCGACCTGCTGGATGTGGCGGAAAAATACGGCGATGAACGCCGCACGCTGATTGCCCGCGACGCTTCGGTTGAAATTCGCGAAGAGGACCTGATTGCCGACGTGCCGGTGCTGATAAGCCTCACCCAGCGGGGCTACATAAAACGAATGCCGACCACGACGTTCCGCGCGCAGGGGCGCGGCGGGCGCGGCGTTGCGGGGCACAACACTAAAGACGACGACGAAGTGACGCTTCTCATCCCCGCGCGCACGCTCCACACTTTGCTGTTTTTCAGCAACAAGGGCAAAGTGTATTCGCAAAAAGCCTACCAAGTGCCCGAAGCGCGGCGCACTGCCAGCGGCACGCCAATTGTCAACCTGCTGCCGATGGAGCCGGACGAGCGCATCACCGCCGCGATCGCCGTGCCCGATTTCAGCGCCGCCGAATACTGTTTCATGGCTACGCGCAACGGCGTGACCAAGCGCGTGCGGCTGGAGGAATTTGCTTCCGTGCGCCCATCGGGGCTGATAGCCCTTTCGCTGAAAGGGGACGATGCGCTGGAATGGGCGCGCCTCACCAGCGGCGACGATGAAATTTTGCTCGTAACCGCTCGCGGGCGGGCTTTGCGCTTCCACGAAAACGAAGTGCGCGCAATGGGCAGGCAAGCCGCGGGCGTCACCGGCATCCGCTTGCAAAAGGGCGACCGGCTGGTGTCAATGAATGTGGTTGAGCCAAACGGCTACCTGCTGGTGGTGACCGAGCGCGGCTACGGCAAGCGCACCCCGCTTTCGGAATACAGCGCCAAGCACCGCGCCACAATGGGCGTGCGCACCATCGCTGCCAACGCAATAGAAAAAACGGGCGAAATTGCCGCCGCACTGGTGGTGCAGGAAAGCGACCAGTTGACCATAATCTCCGCGGGCGGAATCGCACTGCGGGCGCGCGTCTCCGAAATTCCGGTGATGGGGCGCGGGGCGCGCGGCGTCCGCCTCATCCGCCTGCAAGAAGGCGATACCGTCGCCTCGGTAGCCCGGCTTAAGTCGTGAGGGCGTTGGGGTGTTAGGTCGTTGGGGCGTTGGGTCGTTAGGTCGTTGCGTCGTAGTGCAATGCAAGCATAAGTCCACGCAAGTGGACTTCACAACCTGTAGCCCATGACTTCAGTCGCTGGGTGCGAACAGATTTACACCGCTTGAAGAAAAAACCACAGAAAGCACAGAAATTTGCAGAGAACACGGAAAGAGAGAGGGATTGAGGGATTGAGGCAGGAAGGGATTGGGATAAGGTGGAGGTGGTTACCTTGTTGCTTGGGTGTTTGTATGCCTCTCTTGGCATCTTTGAGATTTCTCTGCGCCTTTGCTTTCTTTGCGTCTTTGCGTTACTTTCTTGGCGTCCTCTGTGTCCTTTGCGCCCTTGGCGTTAACCTCTTTGCGTTCTCTGCGTCTCTGCTTTCTCTGCGTCTTTGTGTTTTCCTCTGCGCCTCTGCGTTAATCTTGGCGTCCTTTGGTTTCTTGGCGCCCTTGGCGTTAACCTCTTTGCGCTCTCTGCGTCTCTGCTTTCTCTGCGTCTTTGTGTTTTCCTCTGCGCCTCTGCGTTAATCTTGGCGTCCTTTGGTTTCTTGGCGCCCTTGGCGTTAACCTCTTTGCGCTCTCTGCGTCTCTGCTTTCT
>JALUBW010000084.1 GCA_027044735.1 Anaerolineales bacterium | reverse complement strand
ATTATCGCAACCGACAAAGCCCCTAAAGCCATCGGCCCCTATTCCGCGGCGGTGCGCGTCGGCAATTTCGTTTACACCGCGGGGCAAATTGGCATTGACCCCGCCACCGGCGAACTCGTCTCCGGCGGAATTGAAGCCGAAACCCGCCAAGTGCTCACCAACCTCAAGCACATCCTTGAAGCCGCCGGCTCTTCGTTAGACAATGTGGTGAAAACCACCGTCTTTTTGCGCGATATCAACGACTTTTCCCGCATGAACGCCGTTTACGCCGAATTTTTCCCCGAAAACCCGCCGGCGCGCTCGGCGGTGCAAGCCGCCGCCCTGCCCAAAGGCGTCGCAGTGGAAATTGAAGCCGTCGCCTTCGTGGAGGACTGATTTGCCCACCGACCGTCCGCTGGTTCTCGTGGTGGACGACGAGCCGCACATAATCCAACTTACCCGCATGTACCTTGAGCGGGAGGGCTACCGCGTCCACAGCGTGGGGGATGGGGAAGCCGCGCTTGCCGCGGTCGCTTCCATGCGCCCAGATGCCATGGTGCTGGACATCATGCTCCCAAAACTGGACGGCATGGAGGTTGTGCGCCGCCTGCGCGCCGAAAATCACCCCATCCCCATCATCATGCTCACCGCCCGCGACGACGACTACGACAAAATCCTCGGCTTGGAACTGGGAGCCGACGATTACCTCACCAAACCGTTCAATCCGCGGGAACTGGTGGCGCGGGTGAAAGCACTTTTGCGCCGCCAAGAGCGTTTCGCGGCGCAAGCGGCAGAGAAGCCCAAGATTGTGCGGCTCGGCAACACCGAAATTGACCCTGCGGCGCGCGAGGTGCGCGTCAACGGCCGCGAAATTCCCCTGCGGGCGCAGGAATTTGAACTGCTGTGGGTTTTCGTGCGGCATCGCGGTATGGTGCTCACACGCGAGCAACTTCTGCAAATGGCGTGGGGCTACGACTACGTCGGGCAAACCCGCACGGTTGACGTCCACATTGCCCACCTGCGCAAAAAACTCGCCAAAAGCGACCTCAAAATTGAAACCGTAACCGGCGTGGGCTACAAACTGGTGGCGTGAACCGCTCACCCCAACGACCCAACGACCCAACG
>JALUBW010000083.1 GCA_027044735.1 Anaerolineales bacterium | reverse complement strand
AAGGGGTCGGTTGCCGCGCTCACTGCTTCTGCTCTGCAAGCGCAGGGTTACCATGTGGGGCTTTACACCTCGCCGCACCTTGAAGATTTTGCCGAGCGCATTCGGGTTGACGGCGAGCCGATACCGCACGCCGACCTACCCGCAGTGGTGGAGCGCCTTCGCCCGTTCACCGAACGCATCCCACACCTGACCACTTACGAACTTATTACCGCCGCGGCCTTCCTCTACTTTGCTCAGCGCGGCGTTGAGGTCGCCGTTGTGGAGGTCGGCATGGGCGGCAGGCTTGACGCCACAAACATTGTCCAGCCCCTTACCACCGTGATCACTCCCATTTCTTACGACCACACCGCGATTTTGGGCAACACCTTGGAAGCCATTGCGGGCGAAAAAGCCGGAATTTTGAAAGAGGGTGTGCCGCTGGCGCTGGCGCCGCAGCCCCGCGAAGCACGCCTGCGGATTTTAGAAATTGCGCGCTCGCGGCGTGTGCCCGCCTTGGAAGTGGGCAGGGATGTGCTATACTCGCCGGTAGCGCGCTCGCTTGACGGGCAAACCCTCTTTGTCTGGCATTCCGCTGAGCAACCTCTGGTTGATGCCTACATCGCTTCGGGCGGTTTTCAGGAATGGGAGCCGACGCGGCTAACAACGCCTTTGCTTGGGCCTCATCAGGTTGTAAACGCGTCGACCGCTTATGCCGCGCTACACCTTGCCCGCCGTGAGGGGCTTGAAGTTTCGCTTGACGCCATCCGCCGCGGGTTCGCTGCCGCGCGCTGGCCTGCCCGCTTTGAAGTTTTACACCGCAACCCGCCCGTGGTGGTGGACGGAGCCCACAACCGCGCCGCCGCCCTTCAAGTGCGTCTTACCGTGGATGAATACTTCCCAAATTGGCCTGTGGTGCTGGTTTTCGGCGCATCGGAGGATAAAGACCACCACGGCATGTTGGCAGAACTCGCGCCGCGCACCCGCGAAATCATCACCACTGCTTCCACTCATCCTCGCGCTGCTGATCCAGAGTATCTGGCGAAGTTGGCGCGCCGCTTTGGACGCCCCACCACCGCCGTAATGCCCGCCGAAGAGGCAATTGCCGAAGCGCTTCGTCGCTCCGGCGGGGAGGCAGTTGTGCTCATCACTGGCAGCCTGTTTATTGCTGCCGCAGGTAGAAGCATTTGGCGTACACACTATGCCGCTTCTCAACCTTGGACTTCTGTGAGAATTGGGTGAACTATGGACTTCAACGAATTTGACGAAAACGAAGAAGAATTTTGGGAGCCCCCATCGCCGCTTGAAGATAGCGAAGAGTTGCATTCGCGCACCGAGGCGCTCTACCGCCCGCCCAATGCCAAACCTGATGAGAAAGGGCTGGTGGCGCTGCCCGCTATTGTGAGCGGCGACGTCATCCCCTTACCAAACCTTATTTCGCCGGTTATGTTGGTCGGAGATCAGGTGGTTGACGCTGCCCGATTTGCTGCAGCGTCCGGGCGGACGGTGGCGCTTTTTGTGCTCCGCGATAAGGAGAAAGAGGAGGACATAACATGGGGCGACCTTTATCCCATAGGTGTTGAAGCCTCGGTGAGCGAGCCGTTTTCCTTCCCAGACGGCGGCTTTGCCATTTTGGCGCAAGGGCGCCGCCGCATTGAACTTGTGGGCTTGCTGGAAGATGAAGATGAAGATGTCCCCTTAGTCGCCGCTCGTGTGTTGGAAGAGCCGCAAGGCCCTCCCGATGAGGAAACCGAAGCGCTAATGTCGCTGGTTCTTAAGGCATTGCGGGAGTTGGTCAGTTTGGATGAGGCGCTCCCCGAAGAGGCTTATGCCTATGCTCTCAATGCCGATACTCCCGGCTGGCTGGCAGATTTGGCGCTGATGGCGGTTGTGCCCAGCCATGAGCAGTTTTTGGAGTTTTTGGGTGAGCCCGACCCGCGCAAACGCCTTCAGAACGTTTATCGTTTGCTGAACGATGCCATCTCGCGCCACAAACTTGAAAACAAAATCCACGAGCAGGTGCAAAGCCAGATGGACCGCGGCCAGCGCGAAGCCTACTTGCGTGAGCAAATCCGCGCCATCCAAAATGAACTGGGCGAGGGCGATTTTTGGGCTCAAGAAATCAACGACCTGCGCAAGCGGATTGCCGAGGCCAATCTGCCCGAAGAGGCGCGTAAGCGCGCCGAGCGCGAGGTTGAGCGCATGTCGCACATGCCGCCGATGTCGCCTGAAGTCGGCATCATGCGAACTTACGTGGAATGGATTTTAGACTTGCCTTGGAATGAGCGCACCGAGGACAATTTGGATATTTCCCACGCCGCGCAGGTGCTTGATGAGCATCACTACGGCTTGCCGCGCGCCAAAGAGCGCATTTTGGAATACATCGCCGTCCGCAGCCTCAAGCCCAAGCACACGCGCCAGCCGATTTTGTGCTTTGTCGGCCCTCCCGGCACGGGCAAAACCTCGCTCGGGCGCTCAATTGCCGAGGCGTTGGGGCGCAAATTTGTGCGCGTTTCGCTCGGCGGTGTGCGCGACGAAGCCGAAATCCGCGGCCATCGCCGCACCTACATCGGCGCGCTCCCCGGCCGCATCCTGCAAACCATGAAGCGCGCGGGCACGGTCAACCCCGTCTTCATGCTGGATGAAATTGACAAACTCGGCACCGATTTTCGCGGCGACCCGTCCTCTGCTCTACTTGAGGTACTTGACCCCGAGCAGAACAATGCCTTTTCCGACCACTACCTTGAAATCCCTTACGACCTTTCGCAGGTGATTTTCATCACCACCGCCAACACGCTTGCCACCATCCCGCCGGCGTTGCTTGATCGGATGGAAGTGATTGAATTCCCCGGCTATGTGGAGGAGGAGAAAATCCACATCGCCCAGCGCTTCCTCATCCCGCGGCAGATGGAAGAAAGCGGCTTGGAGGCGGATGAGGTTTCGTTCACCGAAGCCGCCCTGCGCCGCATCATCCGCGAATACACCGACGAAGCGGGCGTGCGGAATTTGGAGCGCGAAATCGGGCGCATTTGCCGCAAAATTGCGCGCCTCAAGGCAGAAGGCAAGCGTTTCCCGCGGCGCATTACTCCGCAGGCGGTGGAGCGCTTTTTGGGCGCGCCGCAGTTCTTTGACCTTGACGCCGACAAGGTTGACGAAATCGGCGTTGCCAACGGCTTGGCTTGGACGGTCACCGGCGGCGCAATCATGCCCGTTGAAGTGCTTTTGATGGAAGGCAAGGGCAACCTGCAAATTACCGGTCAACTTGGCGACGTGATGCAAGAATCGGTCAAGGCGGCGCTTTCTTACCTGCGCGCCCACGCGGCGGAATTTGGCATAGAAGCCAAAGTGTTTGAAGAAACCGACATTCACCTGCACATTCCCGAAGGCGCGGTGCCGAAAGACGGGCCCAGCGCGGGTGTCACGGTTGCGACTGCGCTGGTTTCAGCCTTTACCCGCCGGCCGGTGCGGCACGATGTTGCAATGACGGGCGAAATCACCCTGCGCGGCAAGGTTTTGCCCGTCGGCGGCGTGCGCGAAAAGGTGCTTGCCGCCCACCGCCACGGCTTGAAAACCGTCCTTCTGCCTTGGCGGAATATGAAAGACCTTTCCGAAGTGCCCAAATCGGCTGTGCAGGCGCTCAAAATTGTGCCCATCCGCACCCTTGACGAAGTGCTTGACCAAGCCTTGCTCCCAAAGGAGGAGCAGACCTCCTAACCCCCTATCCTCCCTATCCTCCCTATCCTCCCTATCCTCTTATCAACCTATCCACCTATCCTTGCCTTACGAGGTCTCCCATGTCCACTCTCACCTATTTAGAGTGCCCCGAATGCGGTGCCCACTTTGACGCCGACAAGCCGCAGAGTTTCTGCCCGCGGTGCGAATCGCCCCTGCTGCCGCGCTACGACTTAGCCGCCGCGGCGCGCACCCTCACGCCCGAAGCGGTGGCTTCGCGCCCGCGCGGCATTTGGCGCTGGCATGAGATTCTGCCCGTGCGCTCTGCCGAGCACCGCATCACCTTAGGCGAGGGCGATACGCCGCTGGTGGAGGTGCCGCGCCTTGCCCGTGAATTTGGTTTGGAGCATGTGTGGGTAAAGGACGAATCCCAAAACCCAACCGCCACTTTCAAGGCGCGTGGGCTGGTGATGGCGGTTTCGCGGGCGCTGGAACTCGGCATAAGGGAATTTGTAATCCCCACGGCGGGGAACGCTGGTGGGGCATTGGCGGCGTATGCCGCACGCGCCGGCGTCAAAGCCCATGTGTACATGCCCGCGGACGCGCCCGAAGTCAACAAAGCCGAGGTTGCCGCCGCCGGAGCCGACCTCGTGCTGGTGGATGGGCTTATCAGCGATGCGGGTAAACTCGCCGCCGAGCACGCCCGCGAGCGCGGCTGGTGGAGCGTTTCCACCTTCAAAGAGCCCTACCGCGTTGAGGGCAAAAAGACTATGGGCTTGGAAATTGCCGAGGCTTTTGGCTGGCATCTGCCCGATGTGATAATTTACCCCACCGGTGGGGGAACGGGCTTGGTCGGCATGTGGAAGGCTTTTGATGAACTTGAGGCGCTTGGGTGGATTGGCTCTGAGCGCCCGCGGCTGGTGAGCGTGCAGTCGGAGGGGTGCGCGCCGATAGTGCGGGCGTTTCACGAAGGTGCGGAGCGCGCCCGCCCGTGGGAAAACGCCCACACGGTTGCGGC
>JALUBW010000082.1 GCA_027044735.1 Anaerolineales bacterium | reverse complement strand
GCGGGCAGCCAAAGCAAGCCCATCAACAAAGCCACTCCTCCCCCAACCATAAGCGGAGCCTGCACGGGTAAGATGGCGGGGTTGGCAAGCAAGGCTATTAGCGAAACCTGCCCAAAGTGATAGGCGCTGACGGGGAAGGTTGCCAACTGCGCCGCAAGCGTGAGGAGGAAAAATTCATTGAGGGGGCGCGACAAAGTTCGCACCGCGTCCGGTCTAAAGAAACGCCCTAAGGCCTGCTTTGTTCCCCTTTCAAACACATCACCAAAGCGCACCAAGCCCAGCGTAGCCGCAAATGAAAGTTGAAAGCCAATATCCCAAAGCACGTAAGGATTGAGCAACGCCATGAAGGCAGCGGCAAAGGCAAGGCTGGTGTAGGCGTGTTGCTTCCTGCCGGTTTGCATAGCAAGCATGCCGATAAACCCCATAATCGCGGCGCGCACCACGGCGGCATCTGCGCCAACGAAAATTGTGTAGCCGGCTATCGCAAATACGGCCAGCGCTGCACCTTTCATTTCACCCCACAGGCGGCCGAACAAGCCGGTGAACAGCCCCGCCAAAATTGTGATATTGAATCCACTGATGGCGATAATGTGCGCGGTGCCGGTGCGCCGAAAGGCATCGTAGATTGATTTGGGAATACCTTCATCCAAACCCAACAGTATGCCCGACAGCAAAGCACCCGACGCCCCGGGCCAAATTTTGAGCGCAATGATGTGCGCCCGTTCTCGCAAAGAGTAGATGGCGCGCAGCAACGGCGAGCCGCCGCGGGAAAGCACTCCCACTTTGGAAGCCTTTACAACCACAAAAACCCCTCTCCGCGCAAGGTAAGCGCGGTATGAAAAAACTCCACCCGCAGGTGGAGTTTTGAGCCTACCGGTAAGCACTACCCTATCGCCGTAATGAATGCGCTCGGCCTGCTCCGGCGGTATTTTTGCCAAGAGTTTCCCTTTTATCGGAACAGCCTCATCGTGCCCAAAGCGCAGGTATTCGGCTGCCACGGTCAGATTGGCGTATGAAAAGCGGTAATCGGGCGGGACAATTACCTTGCCGACAATGGTTGCGCTCCGCGGGGAATCGGCGTAAGAGGCAATGAAATCGGGTGCGCCGAGCGGAGGCCGCTCCAAAGCGAGGCGGGCGCCGCCAGCGGCGAAAGCGGCCAGCAAGAGCAGGACACTGCTGGCGCGGCGTCGGCGGATTATCAGCACTGCGACCGCCAATGCCAACACCGCCAATCCCCACACAGCGCGGGGGAATGGCAAAAGGACTTCCGCCGCTGCTACACCCAAAAGAAAAGCGCCGGAAAGCCATAGCAGAGGGTATGCTGCAAACATTCCCGCTCTTCCTCGCACAAATCCGTTTCCCCACGATGCTTGCTGCAACGAACTAAAGCTTTATTCGTGCACCCAAACTCGCGTGCCGTAGCCGCCTTCGTGGCTATGCGGCGGGTAGTTCACCGGTGTACTCCAGCGAAACAACCATTTTGCATCGCTGTTGCGCATGTTGATGCAGCCGTGGCTCATTGGACGGCCGAAGTTATCATGCCAGTACGTGCCGTGAAAGGCCACGCCGGTATTGACGAAAAAACTCACCCAAGGCACCCCGGGGAGTTCATAGGCATCCAGAGCGGCGGTGAGTGCACCTTCCCCCATATGCCGGGTAGGCCATTTTTCAAAAATGTGAAAATGCCCCGACGGGGTGCGGGTTGGTATGCCGTTATCGCCGGGCTTGTCGCTCGGTATGCCGGAAGAGATTTTAGCGCGATAGACCTCTTTTGTACCCTCGTAGGCTATCAGCGTCTGAGCACCGAGGTCAACCTCAATCCACTTTTCGCCCTTAGGCACGTCGGGGGAAATTGGGGCAAGTTCCTCATCGGGTATCAAGCGCAAGTGCGGCGCGTAAACAAAATAAGAAACGCCGAGCAAGTCATCGGTGAGTTTGTAAATCGGTTCGCCGTATTTGCCAACCGCCGCGCTGGTCACCCAATGCACCGAGCCGTAGTAAAGCCGATAAACGGGGATTCGTTTGCCTCCGCGGCCTTCTCGCCATGCGCGGGTGTAGGGCACACTCACCTCCGCCAAGCGCCCTTTCTCGGGCACCGAGGGCACAGGCTTGTTTATGAGCACTTTCACCCGCTGCACGTATGCAGTGTGGATGTAGCCGTATGGTAGACGATACCAGCGGGGATTGTAGGAAGGGCCATAAGGAGAAACCACGAGGCCGCGCAAACGCACAACTTGGTCGCGTTTGAGATAGCCTACAGTTGGGCTTGTGAGACTGGGCTCGCGGTGCACCGACACTTGAGCAATGGTAATCCTACCCAGCCCGTAAAACGGCGCCGCGAATTTCCCCAATTTGCCCAAGGGACGCCAAGCAACCGCCCCAAGCCCTAATAGGGCAAGTTTTAGCACGTCGCGACGGGTGAGGGTGAAGGAAGACATGGGAGGAAATGTTGCAGTGTCAGGTGTTAGGTGGTGCTCAGGGCGCGGCGTGCGGCTTCTGCCATGCGGGGGAGAATTTCGGCCACATCGCCGCGAAGGACAATGTCGGCGCGCACGTCCATGTAGGTGGGGGTTTTGTTGACGATGATGACGGGCGCCCCTCGCATTGCCGCTTCAACCGGCAAGCGCGCCACCGGCATCACCTCAAGGCTTGAACCCGCCACAAGCACCAAATCGGCAGCAAGCACTGCTTCCTGCGCCTTTTGCCACACCTGCCAAGGCAGCGCCTCGCCGAACAAGACCACGTTCGGCTTGAGCGTGCCACCACAATGCGGGCATTTAGGTATTTCACCCGTTTCCAAAAATTCGGGAATAAATTGCTCAGAGCGATAAGTCCGGTAACACATTGTGCAGGTTGCCGTCTCCAGCGAGCCATGCACTTCTAACACATTTGACGAACCGGCTTTCTGGTGCAGGCCATCAATGTTTTGAGTAACGATGGTGCTAAAGTGCCCCGCCTTTTGCATCTCGGCGATGGCATAATGAGCAGGGTTGGGCTCTGCTGCCAAAATGTTGGCGAGCAAAGGCCGCACCCACGCAAAAAAGCGCTCCGGGTGGTGCCGAAAAGCGGAAAGCGAAGCCACCTCCATCGGGTTGTGCCTTTCCCACAAGCCGCTATCGCGCGAACGAAAATCGGGTATGCCTGATGGGGTAGAAATTCCCGCGCCGGTGATAACGACGCCGTTCCTCGCATTTGCAACCAGCCGGGCAGCATGGGCTATTTGCGTGCTTATCTGCTCGTCGCTGAGCATTTGCCCTGTGCTCAAATCAGTCATCATGGGGGTTTTCAAGTTCTTCCTCGGGATCTATTTGGGGTGCAGCCGGCAACACAGTAATGAATTTACTGCCCTTGCCCACTTCGGAATTAACCCAAATGCGCCCTTTGTGGTTTTCAACTATTGATTTCACTATTGAAAGCCCAAGCCCCGTGCCGGGGTGCAAGCCGGCCACGTTGCTGGCGCGGTAAAACTTGTTGAAAATGTAACGCTGTTCCGCTTGTGGAATACCTGCACCGGTATCTTCCACGGTAATTATAACCTGCCCTCCTTGCGCCTTGGCGGTGACTTTTATTTTCCCGCCCTCAGGCGTGTACTTTATCGCATTAGCCAAAAGATTGTCCACTACCTGCCTAAGACGGACAGCATTGCCCAAAACCGGCGGCAGGTTTTTATCTATTGAAACTTCTATGCTCTGCTTTTTCGCCTCAGCCTGAGGGAGGTTGCCTTCTACTGCATACTGAATGGCAACAGCCACATTCACAACCTCATTGTGCTTATCTAAACCGGCCTCAATTTTGCCGAGGTCCAACAAATTGTTTATTATGTCAGTGATGTTGTCCAAACTGGCGCGGGCACGGCTGAGAAATTCCTCTTGAGCAGAATTGAGCGGACCAACGCGGCTCAGTAGTTCAATGTAGCCAAGCGCCGCGGTCAACGGCGAGCGCAAATCGTGGGAAACAGCATTGACAAAGTTGCTTTTCAACTGGTCTAACTTTTTGAAGTGGGTTATATCGTAAAAGGTGAGTATCACCCCTATTCCTTCTACAGGCATAATGTGCACGTCAAAAATGCGGCCATCGGGCGCCTGCAATTCGGTGTGATGTTCGCTCTTCTCCGAAATAGAGCCTTGGACTGCCGAAAGCACATCCGGGTCGGTGCAGAACTGAGCGAAACGAGGCTTGTTTGCCCGCTCCTCCGGCGAAATGCCAAGTATGCTCGCAGCAGTCGCGTTTATGAGGACTATGTCGCCGTTGTAGTCAACAACGGCCATTCCCTCTTTTACTTGCTGTATCACCTGCTCAAGTTTGCGGCGCTCTTCTTCCACTTTGCCGTAGAGGAAAGCATTTTCTAAAGCCACGGCGGCATAGTCGGCAAGGGCGCGAAGGCGGTTGACATCGCGCTCGGTAAAATAGCCGCGGCGGGTGCGGTTATCTACGCCAAGCACGCCTATAACCCTGCCCTGCATGTAAAGTGGAACATAAATCAAGGCCTGCACAAGATAGGCAGTTTTTATTTTTTCAAGCGTGTCTTTATCAATTACCCGCGGCTTGCCAGTGCGCACTACTTCGCCGGCGAGGGAATCTTCTATCTTAAGGCGCAGGGTTTTGTTTCCGGATTGCAGGTTGCTTTCAGCCCGCAGATACAACTCGCCGGCCTCTTCATCCAGCAACATAAGCAC
>JALUBW010000081.1 GCA_027044735.1 Anaerolineales bacterium | reverse complement strand
TATACTTTGTATGTTAGGAAATAGAATAACCCCCCCCGATATATTGGGGAGGGCAAGAAAGGTGTGATATCCACAATGTCATTAGCCATTTTAGATCATTGGAAGGGTAAAAGTCAAGTTTCTCGGAAGGTAAGGCGTTTTTATCAGCGTGTAAGGTCGGGTTTGAGTATGGCTTATAAGAAACATGAGTTTCTTGCCTTTTTGACCCTTACTTCTTCCCTGTCCTCTGGTAGGAAGATCTCTTATAGTTGGGATATTCTTAAAAAGAGGATCTATAGAAGATTTGGTTATGTTGAATATATTTGGGTTAGGGAGCTTACAAAGAGTGGGCTCGAGCATATGCATATTATTATTCGTGGTCCCTATATTCCTCAGGATTGGCTGAGTAGGAATTGGGAGGATATCCATGGGGCTAAGGTAGTTTATATTGAGATGGTTTGGGATCCTAGTACGATTGTGAGGTATATGGCTAAGTACATGACTAAGGATATGGTTGGAAGATTTGGTTATAGTTGGGGTTGGATATTTCGAGGTGCCTCTGGTGTGTGGAGAAATTTATGTAGGTATGTATTTGGTTTGGGTAGGGGTATGGGTGAGCTTCTGATTTTATGGGATGGTATATTGGGGTTTATGATGGGTCGTGAGCGTGAGAGATTGAATTTTGAGTTTGGTTTTACCTAATAGTTATATATTTTTAATATTGTCGTATCTTCCCAATTGTGTTGGGGAGATGGTTTGCGAACTTGTGAGTCTAAAATTAGTAGGTTTGAGGAGTGTCTTTATGAGGTTATTGGATGATTTGATAGTGGGTGTTATTGAGAACTTAATAGTGTATGAAATGAATAGTTTAGTTTTAGTTATAGGAGGTGTTAGTATCGATTATTGGGTATAGTTAGTTAGAAATTTGGTGTATTTTCTGTTGATATTGTTGTTGATAAGTTTACTTGATTAATATTGTCATAAGTCGCCGTTTGTTTTGTAGAAAGGATTTGCTATACTTTGTATGTTAGGAAATAGAATAACCCCCCCCGATATATTGGGGAGGGCAAGAAAGGTGTGATATCCACAATGTCATTAGCCATTTTAGATCATTGGAAGGGTAAAAGTCAAGTTTCTCGGA
>JALUBW010000080.1 GCA_027044735.1 Anaerolineales bacterium | reverse complement strand
CGTCGGGCGGCGGGGGCGGTGCGGGCACTGCGGGCGGGGTGTAAACCGCCTTGCTGTCGGCGCGGCCCCACGGGAAGCCCAGTTCCTCCCGCTGGGCAGTGTAGGCTTCGGCCACCTGCCGGGCCTGGTCGCGCATTCGCCCGAAGAAGTGCTGCCGCTCGGTGACGCCGATGGCGCCGCGGGTATCCAAAATGTTGAAAATGTGCGAGCATTTGAGCACGTAATCGTGCGCGGGCATCACCAGCCCTTCGGCAATGCAACGGGCGGCTTCGGCTTCGTAAATGCGGTAAAGTTCGTGCAGGCGCTCCACATCGGCAAGTTCAAAACTGTATTTGCTGAATTCCTGCTCGTTCTGCAGGTGCAGGTCGCCGTAGGTGCGCTGCTCGTTCCAGCGGATGGCCTTGAAATCGCGCACCCGCTGCAGCGCCATCGCGATGCGTTCCAGGCCGTAGGTGATTTCCACAGCCACGGGGTCCAGGTTTTGGCCGCCCGCCTGCTGGAAGTAGGTGAACTGGGTGATTTCCAGACCGTTGAGCCACACTTCCCAGCCCAGCCCCCACGCGCCCAAAGCGGGGCTTTTCCAGTTGTCTTCCACAAAGCGGATGTCGTGGACTTTGGGGTCAATGCCCAGCGCTTCAAGGGACTTGAGGTAGCGTTCCTGCGGGTTGCCGGGGTCGGGCTTGAGGATGACCTGGAACTGGTAGTGCATCTGCAGGCGGTTGGGGTTTTCGCCATAGCGCCCGTCGTCGGGGCGGATGGAGGGTTCCACATAGGCCACGTTCCACGGCTCAGGGCCGAGGACGCGCAGCACGGTGGCGGGGTTCATGGTGCCCGCGCCCACTTCGGTGTGGTAAGGCTGCCAGATCAGGCAGCCCTGCTCGGCCCAGTAGCGTTGCAGGGTGAAGATGATGGATTGGAAGTCCAAAGCCTCAGGCATAAAAAAAGCCCTCCTGGTGATGTGCTGTAACGGGGGCAATTGTACCAAAATTGGGGAGAGGGTGATTGTGGCTATCTTTCCCCGCGCTTTATGCTTATTGCCACAATAGTTGCGCCTTCATCGGGTTTGTAGCGGAGGCTGAGCACCAGTTGGTCGCCGTTTGTTTTGAAGCGCATCAGTGTTGCCGCTGCTCCCACCACCGCGTCGCCCGGCGACGGTTGTTGCCAGCCGTAGAGCGGAAGCGAGGAAACATAAAAGCGCATAACTTCTTCCAATGACTCGTCAACTCGGTAGACTACCAAAGCCTCAGGGCGCATTACTTGCACAGCGTAGGCTTTGGGATGGAGCGGTACATCGGCGGGCACGCCTTCCACCGGCGTTGCCGTTAGGGTGGGGGTGCTGGCGGCCGCTTTTGCCGTGAGCGCCTTGGTTTTAGAGGGGGGCTTTGGCGCGATGCCGGTTGCGCATGCGCTCAACGCTGTTATACCGAGCACCAAAATTTTTAGATAGGTGGCCCATCGCCTCATCTTTTCTCCACAAGCCCGCTTTAGTAATAGGACTTACATAGTCGCTGGTAGAAGCGCTCGTTTTCATGTCATGGCGAGCCGCCGTAGGCGGCGAAGCCATCTCCCCGACAGTGGGGGAGACCGCTTTAGCGGCCTCCGACCGCCTTGCTGTAATGAGGAGGGGGAACCGCGTAACTCTTGTTGGTGACGAGCGTTTGTTCTCAAACGGCTAAAGCGGGACCCGCGAAGCACTGCTTGCTCGTGGTCCCGCCATTTGCCGTTTGGGTTTTGTTCAGAGTGTTTGCGTTTCCCCCGAGTGGGTTGGTGTTGATTTAGAGGCGTGCTTTGATGTATTCCACTGCTTCGCCCACAGTTGTGATGCTTTGGGCGTCTTCGTCGGGAATTTCGGCACCGAATTTGTCTTCAAACGCCATTATCAATTCAACCAAGTCCAGCGAATCGGCCTCAAGGTCGTCGCGGAAACTTGCATCGGGGGTTACTTTTTCGGGGTCAACGCCCAGCAAATCTACGATGATGTCGCGAACTTCGGCGAAAATTTTATCGTCCGCCATGTTTGCCTCCTCAAAGAAAGTGTGGTGCTAATTGTAACCCGTGATGGTGATGTGTCAAGCGCGGTTGACACACCTACGGGTGACTGGTAAGATACTCACAGCAGGAAACACCAAGCCATGAAAAAGGTTACGCAAATCGGCTCTCGCAAAGCGGACCATATCCGCATTAATTTGGAAGAGGAGGTGCTTTCGGGCCTGAGCAATGGGCTGGAAAAGTACCGCTTCATCCACGAGGCGCTGCCCGAAATTGACCTCAAAGAGGTCCACACGGATTTGGAACTCTTTGGGCGGGAATTGCGCGCTCCTCTTCTCATTTCTTCTATGACCGGCGGGACGGAGCAAGCGTCGCTCATCAACAGGCGTTTAGCCGCCGCCGCTCAGGAGTTTGGTATAGCAATGGGAGTGGGTTCTCAGCGGGCGGCGCTTGAGCATCCGGAATTGGCCTCAACATTTCAAGTGCGGCGTTATGCGCCGGATGTGCTTTTGTTTGCTAACCTCGGTGCCGTGCAGTTGAATTATGGCTATTCGGTGGATGACTGCCGCCGCGCCGTGGAAATGATAGAGGCTGATGGGCTTATTCTTCACCTCAACCCGTTGCAAGAGGCCCTGCAGCCCGAAGGCGATACGCGCTTTAGTGGCTTATTGAGCAAGATTGAGGCGGTTTGCCGGGCGCTTGAAGTGCCGGTGGTGGTGAAAGAGGTTGGATGGGGTATTTCGGAGCGCACAGCGCGCTTGCTTGCCCAAGCCGGAGTTGCGGCCATTGATGTGGCCGGTGCGGGCGGCACTTCGTGGAGTCAGGTAGAAATGTACCGCGCGCCGACCCCTCTTGCGCGCGAACTCGCCGCCGCTTTTGTGAATTGGGGTATACCCACGGCGGAGTCAATTCGCTATGTGCGCAAAGCGGCTCCGCAGGTGCTGGTTTTTGCTTCGGGCGGCATTCGGGATGGCATAGATGCGGCCAAGTCAATTGCATTGGGGGCTACGCTGGTTGGCATGGCAAGGCGTTTTCTCAAAGCGGCGGCCGAATCGGAAAGCGCGGTGCATGAAACAGCATGGCTAATTATCCAGCAACTTCGCATAGCCATGTTCGCTGTTGGCGCGGCCGATTTGCAAGCGCTCCGTCGTGCCAAAATGGTGGAGGATTGAGCGCATGAGCGCTGTTTTGTTGTTTGTTAGGACTTACGCAGTTGCCCGTAAAAGCGCTCGTTTCTGGTTGACTGACAAATTTCCCTGTATCACCTTTGGGGCTTGATCTCTCCCTTCCCCCGCTACGGCAACGCTGCCGCGTCGCCGTAGCCGCCCCCTTCCCTCCCTTAGTAAGGGAGGGAAGGGGGCAGATGAGCCGAGCGTTAGCGAGGCTCATCGGGGGATAGGAGAGATTTGGTAAACGACTGAAGTTTTGTAAGTCAATCAGGCGCTCGTTTTCATGTCATGCCGAGCCGCCATAGGCGGCGAAGCCATCCCCCAGACGGTGGGGGAGACCGTTTTGGCGCTTTACGACCGCCTCGCGGTGACATAAAGCAAGGGGAACTGCGTAACTCCTAGTTTGTTTTCAAAGATGCTTTTCTTGGAATGGCTTAGAGAGGAAAATATGGTGTTAGCGGATTACCGGCGTGCGATGCTCCCTGCGGTGGAGCAATCTATGCAGGCTATTGTGGAATGGGTGGGCGGTGAGGATTACCGCCAATTGCAAGAAATGCTGGCCTACCACCTCGGCTGGGCGGGTGAGGGCGCCGGCGAGAAGGCGCGCGGCAAGCGCATACGCCCTTTGCTGGTTTTGCTCAGCACTGCCGCCGCGGGCGGCAAGTGGGAGCACGCGGTCCCCGCGGCCGCGGCGGTAGAACTTCTGCACAATTTTTCCCTCATCCATGATGACATTGAAGATAACGGCGATTTGCGCCGCGGCAGGCCTACGGTTTGGAAAAAGTGGGGTTTGCCGCAGGCTTTGAACGCCGGCGATGCGATGTTTGCCCTTGCCCAAATAGCAATGCTGGAACTTCATCCGCCGGTGAGCGCTGAACTCACCTTGCAGGCTTCTCGGATTTTGCATCAAACCTCCCTGCGGCTCACCCAAGGACAGCATTTGGACATGCTTTTTGAGGACCGCGCCGAAGTGAGCCTTGAAGAATACTGGAACATGGTGGAGGGCAAAACGGCGGCTCTTATAGCCGCTTGCACCGAACTGGGCGCTTTGCTGGCAGGGGTTTCAGATCCCGAGCGCCGCGCTTACCACGAGTTTGGCCGTATGCTGGGGTTGGCCTTTCAGGCTTGGGACGACTATCTTGGCATTTGGGGGGACTCGGCGCTTACGGGCAAATCTACCACCGGGGATTTGATGGAGCGCAAAAAAACTTTGCCCGTGCTTTACGGCTTGGAAAGGGCTGGGCGCTTTGCCCGAATGTGGAAGGCGGGAGAGCCGCGTTCCCCCGAGACTGTGCCTTTGATGGCCGCGGCTTTGGAAGATGATGGGGCGCGCGCCTACACCGAAGCCGTCACTGCCGATTTGACTAATCAGGCGCTGGCCGCGCTTGATAACGCAGCCCCTAAGGGGGAAGCCGGGGAGGCTTTGCGCGAACTGGTCTCCATATTGCTCAGGCGTGATTATTGACAGGACTTACGCAGTTGCCCGCAGAAGCGCTCGTTTTCATGTCATGGCGAGCCGCCGTAGGCGGCGAAGCCATCCCC
>JALUBW010000079.1 GCA_027044735.1 Anaerolineales bacterium | reverse complement strand
TAGGCCGGCAGGCCGGGAAAGAAAGTGGCAAGGTAGGCGCCGAAGGCGCGCGCATACAGCGCCAGCGCAAACACATAGCCAAACCAAAGCAGGATGTTGAAGCCGCCGCTGATGATGCCATCGCCGAAGCCTTGGAGCAAAAACTCCACCGGCCCGCCGGCCGAGGGGTAGCGGGCGCCCAACTTGGCGTAGGAATAGGCGCTGAACAGTGCCACAATGCCCGCCAGCGCAAACGAAATGTAGACCGCGTTACCGGCAATGCCAACGGCTGTGCCCAGCAGGGAATAGATGCCGCCGCCGACCATGCCGCCAATGCCAATGGCTACCGCTGCGCTCAGTGTTATGGCTTTTTTGTCGTGATTTGAGTCGCTCATAAGTCCTCCAGAAAGTGGGAGCGTGGAGAAAGGGTGTTTCATCTTACCACGGCATCATTAAAACCGCAGGGGAACGCAGAGGCGCAGAAAGGAAACCACAGATTTCGCAGATTAGCACAGATTTTTCTGCGGAATCTGCGCAATCTGCGGTTTTTTACAATCGGTGTAAATCTGTTCAATCTGTGGATAGTAATGCCAAGGGCGCCAAGGTTAACGCAAAGGCGCAGAGGAATGCAAAGGGCGCAAAGAAAAACCACAGATTAGCACAGATTTTTCTGTGTTCTCTGTAAATTTCTGTGTCTTCTGTGGTCTTCTCTCTCAATCGGTGCAAATCTGTACTTTCGCCTTGCCGGGGCTGAACGGTTACAGATGCGCAGCCCGCAAAGTCCCGCTAAGTGAAAAAAGCCGCCACAAAGGCGGCTTGGTAAAATTATCAAGGGCAGGAATTAGCGGCGAAGTTGCGGTGGCTTTATTATTTCTGCTTCAGCAAATCGCGTATTTCCTCAAGCAACTGAACCTCGGGCGAAGGTGCGGGGGGCGGCGCGGGCTCTTCTTCTTTCTGCCGTTGGAAAGAATTTATGGCCTTTACAACAAAGAAAATGGCTAAAGCAACGATGAGGAAATCCACCAGCGTTTGGATGAAATTGCCGTAGCGCCAGAGCACGGCTGGATTGTCGCCGCTGGCGGCTTTCAAAGTGATGGCAAGGTCGGTGAAATTCACCCCGCCGAGCAAAACCCCTATCGGCGGCATGATGATGTCGTTCACAAGCGAGGAAATGACTTTGCCAAAAGCAGCGCCGATGACAATGCCAACGGCCATGTCAATCATGTTGCCTTTGAAAGCAAATTCTTTGAATTCTTTCCACATGGTTGCTTCTCCTTGAAATGGGCTGTTTTATGTTAAAACGCTTATCTCACCAAAAGTCGCGCTTTTCACCAGCAAAACGGCTGCTTTGTCAGCATGCTGCGCTTGGGTGCTTTGGCAAATCCTCAGCGTCGCGGTGAATGTGATTGCGAGCCCCGAAGGGGCGAAGCACCCCCCTTTTTCACCTGCAGGAGGCTGCTTCGGCGGCTACGCCGCCTCGCAGTGACACATTGCGAGAATTTTTGGGTAGACTTTTAGTGATAGGACTTACGCGGTTGCCCGTAGAAGCGCTTGTTTTCATGTCATGGCGAGCCGCCATAGGCGGCGAAGCCATACCCCAGACAGTGCGGGGGGGGGACCGCTTCGGCGGTCGTAGGCCGCCTCGCGCTGACATAAAGCAGGTGAACCGCGTAACTCCTGTTAGTGAGGGCGTTTAGGCAATATCAACAACCCTGCTTTTGCCAACCGACTTTTGCACATCTCAATAGTATCCCAAGAGCAATAGAGTATAATAGGAATGCCGATAATTTCTAAGCGAGGCTAAACAATGATGCGAGAAAATTACTGGGATGATTTTACTGTTAGCAGTGATGACATAGAGATCATCTATAACCACTTATTGGAAACTGAAACGCCCCTTACTACGGCAGAACTTGCAAAAGTGCTCGTTCAGGAACGCATTGAGGAAGAACTGCGGAAGTTGGAGCAGCAGCGGAGCGGCTCGGCGGCGATTTACATGCCTAAGGAGCATTATGAAGTTGGACAATCATTGCTCTTCCCCGCGCTGGGATGGCAAAAGGGAGAGGTGATGGGCAAGCGCCCGGCCAACAACCCTCTTCTTCCGTCGTTTGAGGTGATACGCGTGCGCATGGAGGACGGGCGCGAACGCGAGTTTGCCGCTGGTCTGGAAGACCATGCCCTCAACCAGCCCATCCGTTTTGATGAAGGTGACCCGCTCCTTCAGCCGGAAAACGTGTTGGTCACTTACGGCACGCTAATAATTTCGCGCTTGGAAGAGGCTTTGAGCAAAAGCGAGGAGTTTGTGCGCATAGCGGGACGCTGGTTCCCGCGGGCGCTGCTGGTTGATGTGGGCATCGGCAATCTCAACATTGCTGAAGCCGTGCTGGACATGAACGGCGGCGGTCCTTTGAGCACCGCTGAAATCCTTACCCACCTTGAATTGCCTGCCGATAACGACAAGTTGGTTGAGTTTTCACTGGATTACGCCCTTCAGGAAGATGAGCGCTTTGATGAGGTGGGGCCTGCTGGCAAGGTGATGTGGTTTTTGCGGCGCTTGGAGCCCGAAGCGGTGCTGGAAAAGCCCGAAGTGCTTCGCTACCGCCCGTTGGAGTATAACGAAAACGCCCTCACCGAAGATATGCGCAAGTTGGAAGCCGAGTTGGCCGACGAACTTTCGCCGCAGACAAGCACCGAGCCGGTGGATGAGGTGTCGCTGGCGCTGATTTACCCACATTGGGCGGCCGGGACTTTGCCGCTGAGTGCGGCGATGGCATCGCTTTTCCCGACAGCATACGAGGCGCCGCGGGTGCGCTTTACTTTCATTGATGGCATCACCGGCAACGAATTCCCCGGCTGGGTGGTGCGGCCGGGCAAGTATGTTTACGGCCTGAGCGAGTGGTACAGCCGCTATGGCCTTCAGCCCGGCAGCATTGTCACGGTCAAACGGGGTGAAAAGCCCGGCACTGTGATCGTGAGCGCAAAAACCCATCGCCCAACGCGCGACTGGGTGCGTACCGTTATGGTGGGTAGCGATGGCAAGCCGGTCTTTGCCATGCTTAGGCAATCCATCACCGCCGAGTTTGACGAACACATGATAGTCGCTGTGCCGGATGTCCAAGCGGTGAACGAAGCGCGCAAGCAAATTGCCTCCCAGCGTATGCCGTTTGAGGAACTGGTGGTCTCAACCCTGCGCGAACTTGCAAAACTAAACCCGCAAGGGCATGTGCACGCCGCTGAGTTATACTCCGGCATCAACGTGCTAAGGCGTTGCCCTCCCGGACCGATTTTCGCCCTTTTGGCCACCCGTCCTTGGTTCGTTTCGGTTGGCGATTTGTATTACCGGCTTGATGAATCTGCATTCTAAGGGAGATACACCCTATGCCTCAAAAACCTCACAGCATTGTCAAACCCACGTTAGACACACCTTTTCACATAGACTTTTCATGGTGGCAGGAGCATGACCGCGATTGGCGGGTTTACCTGCGTACCCTGTTGTGCGAAGAGCACCGCAAACAATTTGAAGGCTGGGATGACGAAACCCCCGTTGACTGGGTTGACCCCGAAACTGCCGAGGTGAGGCCGGTGGATGGCCTGCAGTTTGTGGTAATGACCCACTGCTCACAGCAACCCGGCTTTTTGACCGCCGGTGTTCCAATGGTGGATTCGGTTTTTAGGGTGCTCATAGCGAATGGCAATCGGCCTATGAGCGTGGCTGAAATAGCCGAGCACCTCGGCAAACCCTTGCAAGCCCGAACGCTGCTCCGCACCTTAGGGCGTCGCCGTTCTTACCTCGGCATAAGACCGGCGGAAAAGTAGCCCATCTCGCCCCCGTAGCTCAACGGACAGAGCGTCGGACTTCTAATCCGAGGGTTGCAGGTTCGAATCCTGTCGGGGGCGCTGAAAGCCGTGCGGTTTTTCTGCACCCAATTACACTCAAAAGGAGTTAGCATGTTAGAACGCAAAGGCCTTATCAAATTCGGTAACCGCGATGTCACCGTTGTTGGCCCCGATATGACCGTGGGGCAAGAAGCCCCCGAATTCACCGCCCACACCCGCGATTGGCGCACGATTTCAGTCCTTGCCGAAACCGCGGGCAAAGTGCGCGTCATCGCCGCGCTTCCTTCCATTGATACCCCCGTTTGCGACATTGAGGGGCAAAAATTCAACGAGGCCGCCACCGCCCTCAGCGACGACATCGTTATCATCACCATCAGCGCCGACCTGCCCTTCGCCCAGCAACGCTGGTGCGGCGACCACGGCATTGAGCGCCTGCTGGTGGTTTCCGACCACATGGATATGGAATTTGGCAAGAAATACGGCTGCCTGATGAAAGAAGTGCGCCTGCTCAGGCGCGCAGTGTTTGTTATTGACCGCGACAACAAAATTGTGTATGCCGATTACATGAAAGCCTTGGGCGACGAACCCAACTACGATGAAGTCTTAGCCGCCGCCAAATCCGCCCTTGCACACTAATCGCCAATCGCAAATCCTAAATCGCAAATCCTAAATCGCTAATCCTAAATCGCCATTCGCCACCCCGGAGGTGCGCCATGTTATCGTTTTTAAGCGCAGTGCCGACCGAAAGTGACGATCCTGAGGCCGCGTGGGTGCTTGACATACGGTGGGGAAACAACCCTACCATCTGGCGCCCTCCCACCGATGTGTTTGAAACCGAAGAAGCCCTAATTGTCCGCGTGGAAATTGCGGGAATGCGCACAGAAGATTTTTACCT
>JALUBW010000078.1 GCA_027044735.1 Anaerolineales bacterium | reverse complement strand
GCCAACGGCCACTTTCACCGCCACACCGCCTGAAGCAAACCTGAAATACAACTGGGATTACTGGGGCGTGCTCATCCCCGGCCTTTACCACCTATACGGCAAACTGCCCAATCTTGACGATTTGGTGGACGTCACCCTCAAAAACACGGGCAAAACGCCGTTGCGGGTCAAAGCCGAAGCTGAGGTAGAAACTTACACCGACTGGGCGGTGGCGACCGTTTCCCTCGCGGCGGGCGAAGAAAAAGTAGTGTCGCTGCATCCAGTGCTCCAGCCCGAGGCGATTGAGCGCCTATCCAGCCTCAGGGAAGCCAACCTGCACCTGCGGCTGAGCCTCGTCGCACCAAAGCAAGAAGTGCTTTCCGATTTCACCGACACCATCACCATTCAGGCGCGGCGCGATTTCCCTTGGGGGCTTTACAAAGAAATTGACGGCATGAGCATCCACGAAAACAACATGCTGCTGGCCGCATGGGTTACCCCCAACGACCCAGCGGTGGAAGAATGGATCCGCGACGCCGCAAACTACACCTCCAACGGCAGTATGCCCAGCGGCTATGACTACGACGTGCGGGAAAGACTGGAAGCGCTCTGGCAGGCGCTGGACGAAGATTACGGAGTGACCTACGTCAGCACCGCGGTTGACATGGGGAACCCGGATGAAGAAGGGCTGGACTTTCAGCGCATTCGCTTTCCGCGCGAGGTGCTTTCGCAAAAAAGCGCCAACTGCATTGAAACCACCCTGCTGTGGGCTTCGGCGGCGGAGGCGCTGCGGCTTCACCCTTACATCATTTTGGTGCCCGGCCACGCCTATGTGGCCATAGATTCGGTGCCGGACGGCTCAAGGGCCTATTTCATTGAAACCACGCTCATCGGCAGCGGAGATTTTGACGACGCGGTAGACGCAGGCGGCAAAGAATGGGACGAAGACGGCGACAAGGTAGAAAGCCACGCAGAAAACTACGAATACGACATGGTGGATGTGGAAGAAGCGCGAGAAAAGGGCATCCTGCCAATGCCGTGGCACTAAAAGGGATGGGCTTCATTTCCCCGGCAGGAGCACCAAAAGAGCGGCAAAAAGCAAGCAAGCCGTTGCCAAAGCAAAAGCAAGGCCGATGAAAAGCAAAGAGCCGCCGCGCATTTC
>JALUBW010000077.1 GCA_027044735.1 Anaerolineales bacterium | reverse complement strand
GGGTAGCCGTGGGCCGGGGTGTGGGGCTGGGCGAGGGTGTAGGGGTAGGCGTTGGCGTGGGCGCGGCGCAGGCAGCCACCAGCAGAGCGGCAGCAAGGAGCACGAGCAAAGCGGTCAGGCGGCGCATGGGTTTCCTCCCGTGGTTCAAGGCAAAATGGCGTCGGGTATATTGTACCCCAGGGGCGTTTGCGGTGGGTGTGGCGATGGCGTAGAGGCGCTGCGCGCCAAAGGGGGCGAGGCACGCCTCGCCCCTACCCTGCCGCCTTCTGTGTTTTCTGTGGCCTTTCTGTGTCTTCTGTGGTTTCCCCGCCCTGTCCCAAAAAACGTAAGGGGGTCGTAGGGGCGAACGGCCGTTCGCCCCTACCCGAGCGGCAACGTGTTGCCGCGCGCCAAAGGGGGCGAGGCACGCCTCGCCCCTACCCTGCCGCCTTCTGTGTTTTCTGTGGTTTCCTCGCACCGCGCCCAAAAGCTGCGGAGGCTTCGCGGGGGCGCGGCACCGCGCGCCAAAGAGGGCGAGGCACGCCTCGCCCCTACCCTGCCGCCTTCTGTGTTTTCTGTGGCCCTTCTGTGTCTTCTGTGGTTTCCCCGCCTTACCCAAAAAACGCGCGGGCTTTCGTAGGGGCGAACGGCCGTTCGCCCCTACCCGAGCGGCAACGTGTTGCCGCGCGCCAAAGGGGGCGAGGCACGCCTCGCCCCTACCCTGCCGCCTTCTGTGTTTTCGGTGGTCTTTCTGTGTCTTCTGTGTTTCCCCCACGCCGCGCCCAAACGCCGCGGGGGCTTTGTAGGGGCACCGCACGCCAAAAGCGGGCGAGGCACGCCTCGCCCCTACCCGACGACCTTCTGTGTTTTCGGTGGCCTTTCTGTGTCTTCTGTGGTTTCCTCGCGCCGCGCCCAAAATTCGCAGGGGCCTTGTAGGGGCGCACGGCCGTGCACCCCCTACAGACTACAAGACCGCGCCCGAGGCGGCAGGGCCCCGTTGACCAACAACTGGCTATCATACCCGCTCGTCACCCCCTCAGTGACCCACCTGCCATCAGCCACATAAACTCCATCCACCTGCGTTACATTTGAACTCACCGTGATATCCCCATTCACAATAAAGGCCAAAAAACCTCCATTAGCCACCGTTATATTATGATTCA
>JALUBW010000076.1 GCA_027044735.1 Anaerolineales bacterium | reverse complement strand
GCGGCTACGGCGACGCGGCAGCGTTGCCGTAGCGGGGGAAGGGAGAGATCAAGCCCCAAAGGTGATACAGGGAAATTTGTCAGTCAACCAAAAACGAGCGCCTCTACGGGCATCGGTGTAAGTCCTATCACCAAGTAGTGCAGACTTTATGCCAGAAGCGACGAAAAACCTTCATGGCTTTGAAGCAGGAGTTGGCGTTGGCGAGCCACTTTTTACCGTTACCTCCACTTTCACAGGCAAGTAAGATTCAACGCGCACATGCTCTTTGAGCACTTCAACTTCCGGAGCAATTTGGTAGACCCCCGGAGAGTTGTACTTGGAAAGGTCAACCACGGCGCGCACGGCTGAAGGTTGCAAGCCATCCAAAAGCGGAACCGGCCCCGCAAGGATAACATCAACGTTCCTCGGCGCGACTTCGGCATAAAGTCCGGGGGATAACCCAACAACCTCTACCGGTACAGACATGGTCATGCTACTCTCAATGGCGGCAACTCCCACTTGCACCAGCACCGTTTCATCGCCAACTACGCTCACCCCCGGCGGCAAAGTGAGGCGAAGGCGGGCATCTATGTCGTCCGTAGCGCCGCTTATGTCCAACGGCTCGGTTTCCACAAAGCCGGGGAGGTTGCGCACCTTCTTGGGGTCTTGCGAAAAAACAGTGACCACCGGCGGTGAAACCGTCACGTTCGTAATGCGATAGCCATTTGCAACCTGCCCGCGCAACACCACTTTCACCGCCACGTCGCGGTAGCCACCAAGTTGCCTTACCGGCACCACAACTTCTACTTGAGACGGCTTGAGAGTGACCCCCGACACCGGATTTCCATCTGCATCCACCGCTTGCAGTTTTACGGTGCGCTTGATAGTATCACGCGCCCCTTCAATTGAAACCCGCGCCACCACCTTTTCCACCTTAGAGACGTTGCCCGACGCTCCCTCTACCGTCACCCTGGGCGGGGTTACCCGAGGAGCGGCAGCATAATAGCCCGTAGCCGCCTGCCCTGCAAGGGAAACCGTGACCGGAAATTCCTTCTGAGCGTTATAGTCCAAAACGAGTTCTACGCGCTCGGGTACCACTTCAACCAACTGAACGGGCCGGTACATCAAACGCACCTGCACTGGCACCATGTAAACGCCTGCCGAAAGCCCGCTTAGGTCAACAAACGCTAAAACGCTGTTCGGGTCGGCAGTGAGTTGAGGCCAAAGGCTACGCGGCGCCCGAAGGGAAACTTTTACTGTGCGCGGCAGCCCTTTCACCACCATAAGCCCATCAGCCAGCCCGCGCACTTGAACCGTCACAGGCGAAGGGTAAACGCGCACCTCGTTTGGGTCTTCAGACCATACAGCCGAAACCCAAACTATCAAAGCCAACACAAAAGAGAAAATCAGCGTGCTCGCATTTCGCAAAAACCAGCGGAGCAATTTCATCGCTAAAGCCCTTCGTCATCGGGGCCGGCGAGCAAACGCCGCCAGAAGCCCAAAACGATGCTCCAAAGCGAACGGTGCGCAGAAGCATAAGTGGGGAAATACGCCTCCAGCATGCGGGTGAGTTCGGCTGCACTCAACGAAGAATGCAAAGTACCAGCATGGGCAAGCGAAATGGTGCCGCGCTCCTCAGAAACTACCACAACCACCGCATCGGTAGCCTCAGAAAGGCCGAGAGCCGCACGGTGCCGCAGCCCCATCTGGCGCTCGGGCGAGTGCGCCAACACGCCGCTTGACGAAAGCGGAAGCACGCACGCCGCCGCTGCCAAACGGTCGCGAACGATAATCAAAGCCCCATCGTGCAACGGGGTGTTCGGGTAAAAAATCTGCAAAATGAGTTCCGGCGACACAAGCGCATCAAGCAAAACCCCCGTGCTAATGTAATCCTGCAACGGTGCAATGCGCTGGAAAACTATCAACGCCCCGTGCTTGCGCGCCGCCAAACGTTCCACCGCATCCACTACTTTGGGGATGATGCTCGCCGTCGCCGCAGCGGTATCGGCCGAGAGCCACATCTCGGCCTGCCCCAAACGCATCAACGCCTGCCGTATTTCCGGCGCAAAAATCACCGGTATGGCAAAAACTAACGCCGGTAACACCGCCCTCATCAGCCACGAAAACGCCGGGAGGGCCACCACGCTGGTCAGCAAAGCCACAACAATGACCAGCGCTACCACCCCCCGCACCAACGCCATCGCCTGAGTGTTCTGGAGCCAGCGCAGGGTAATAAAAAACACTAACGTGACCAAGAGCACATCAAGTGCGCTTGCCCACGTAAAACGCTGAGCCAGAAAGAGGAGATTGGCGATTATGTTATGCACGGTTTTTACAGCGGACGGAGCACTCTATCACGACGCAGTTGCTTGAAAAGCATCACGGTGTTAGGCGGCTGGGATTCCAGCGCCGCCTCTTGCCAAGCCCGAACGCCCAAAGACTTGGCAGTTCTGGGCTCGTAGCCCAATTGCTTCCAAATTTTTGTATTTCGGGCAAAGGAAGGTGGAATGAAAAGAAGCGCCGCTTCGCACTGCAATTCTTTTGAGCCGCGCTCCATTTCTCCCACAAGCAAAGGAGCAGCCTGTTCAAGGGAAACCGAGGGGGCGATGTAAAACTCGTTGGCGCGCGCCACCAAGTTTTCCACCTGCCAGCCGAGCAATCCAACTATTTTGTCAGCGCGGCGAAGCAACAAATACGCCTTTTCGCCAAACGAAGCCATCACATCGGCGCGGCTCAAGGTGCGGCCGCTGTTGGTGCTGATGAATTCCGCAATCTCTTTCGCTTGTTTAGGGCCTGCTTTTTGAAGCACGAATTGCGAAGCGGCTGGTTTCGGTGCTTTTTGGGGTTTGGCTGCAGGAGTGCGGAATTTGCGCGGCACAACCGCTTCCCACGCTTTTTTCACCTGAAGCCAAGTTTTGTCAAAAGATTCATCGTTGTAAATGACCACATCCGCGGCAGCAATTTTGGCATCGTCGCTGCCCTGAGCATCAACCCGCTGGCGGGCGTCGGCAGCCCGCATTTTTCGCTTGGAAATCAAGCGTAGGATGCGCTGTTCGCGCGGCGCAGTCACCACCCAAATTGAATCACAACTGCGCCGCAATTCGCTCTCTAACAACTTCACCGCCTCAATTACAATCACATCCTTTGGCGAGCGCGTAACCAGCCAATTGATGGCCTGCCCCACCAATGGGTGGATCACCTCCTCAATTCGGCGCATGGCCTCGGCGTCGGCGAAGGCCAGTCGTCCCAACTTTTCGCGGTCTATCTCGCCGTTGGAGCGCAAAATCCAACGCCCAAACATATTCACCAATGGTTTGTACCCGGGAGCGCCTCTGGCGATCGCACGATGAGCAAGCGCATCGGCGTCAATGCCATAAGCGCCCAAGTGCTCTAACATTTTGCGTACCACACTTTTACCAGCACCAATGTTGCCGGTAAGGCCGATAACAAATTTGCCGGGCCATGCGCTCATACATTCCTCCAATCTGACCAACCTTGCCGAATCGCGGCACAAGCACTGCGGCTTCCTCATTTTATCAGAAAGAGAGCCGAAGGGGCAAATAAAGGCTTTTGAGGATGATATAATCTGCACGGCCGCGCGAGCGGCAATCTCACCTCGGGCTGGAGGAATGCCCCATGTACAAAACCCATACCTGCGGCGAATTGCGCGCCGCCAACATCGGAGAAGAAGTTACCCTCGCGGGCTGGGTTCACCGCCGCCGCGACCACGGCGGAGTAACATTCATTGACCTGCGCGACCGCTTCGGCGTGGTGCAAATCGTCGCCGATGAATCTACCCACCCCGAAGCGCACAAAGCGCTGGAAGCCGCGCGCAACGAATGGGTGCTCCAAGTGCACGGCAAAGTGCGCCACCGCCCCCAAGGCGCTGAAAACCCCAACCTGCCCACCGGCGAAATTGAAGTTGTGGTTGACCGCGTCAACGTCCTCAACCCCGCCAAACCGCTCCCCTTCACCATCAACAAGGACGACGGCGTTGACGAAAACGTGCGGCTGAAATATCGCTACCTTGACTTGCGCCGCGAAAACATGCGCAACAACATCATCCTGCGGCATCGTGTGGTCAAATTCATCCGCGATTACCTTGATGAACGCGGCTTCATAGAAGTTGAAACGCCCATCCTCTTCAAATCAACCCCCGAAGGGGCACGCGACTACCTCGTGCCCTCGCGTGTGCATCCGGGCGAGTTTTACGCCCTCCCCCAATCGCCTCAGCAACTAAAGCAATTGCTCATGGTCGGCGGGGTTGAGCGCTATTTCCAAATCGCCCGCTGTTTCCGCGATGAAGACCTGCGCGGCGACCGCCAACCCGAGTTTACCCAGTTAGATCTTGAAATGTCGTTTGTTGACCGGCGCGAGGACGTGATGGATTTGATGGAAGAAATGTACACCGCGCTGGTCAAAGAAATCACCCCGCACAAGCGCATTTTGCAAGAGCCGTGGCCGCGCATCCCCTACCAAGAGGCGATGGACCGCTTCGGCACCGACCACCCCGACCTGCGCTTTGGGCTTGAACTGCGCGACATTACCGATTTGGTGCGTGAAAGCAACTTCCGCGTGTTCACACAGGCAATTGAGCGCAGCGGAAGCGTGCGCGGCATCAACGCCAAGGGGATGGGCACGCTTTCCCGCAAAGAGGTGGACGCACTCACCGACTTCGTCAAGCAATACGGCGCTAAAGGTTTAGCCTTCTTCTATGTTGAAGAAAAGGGCTTCCGCTCGCCGATCGTCAAATTCTTTGACGAAGAAACGCTCAAAGCCATTGCAAAGCGCATGGAAGCC
>JALUBW010000075.1 GCA_027044735.1 Anaerolineales bacterium | reverse complement strand
GCAATTTGCCGCCCCACATAGGTCGCCAAGTCCACCGGCTGGGCTAAAAGGGTTTCTTCGGGGTCGGGGGAATCTTCATCTTGCCACGGGAGCGGGCGTGCATGGTCGGAGCGCGGCGAAGTGAACACAATGGGCTCCGAAGGGTTCTCCGTTTTAGGTGCCGAGCATCGCGGGCAAACGCCGCCCACCAACGGAGCGCCGCACCGCGAGCATCTTTTGGGCTGCACCAATTCCAAAGCAGGGTTTGAATTCAGCGCATGGCGCAGTTCTTCCTCCAACGCGTCCACAGGTTGGAGCAATAGGTGCATTGTCTGCGCCAGCACGGCGTTGACTTGCGGCGCGTGGACGTGTTGGAACACGGCTTGCAACCGAGGCATTTTCACACCTGCATGTAGGGAGATACACGTCTGGTTGCAATTTTTGTGCCAACTCTAAGAAATAAAGATTACCCCTCGCCAAAACGGCAAGGGGCGACGTGTTTTTTGCCTTTATCCCTTCAAGCCGCTGCGGGCAATGCTTTCGGTGAATTGCCGCTGGGTGAGGAAGTAAATCAGCAAGATGGGAATGATGGTGATCACCGCTCCGGCCATTTGCAGGTTTAGTTCGGAGCCCGCTTCGTCCACGAACTGAAATAACCCAACAGCAATTGGCCGCCAGCGCGGGGAATTTGTTACCAGCAAAGGCCATGCAAGCGCGTTCCACGAGCCGATGAACGAAAGCACCGTGATCACCAAAATCGGCGCTTTGGAAAGCGGCACAACCACCATCCGCAAAAACTGCCAGTGGCTTGCGCCGTCTATCTGCGCCGCATCAAACAAATCGTCAGGGATCTGCGCGAAAAACTGCCTCAACAGGAAAATGCTGAACACGTTGCCCATAAACGGTATCGTCAGAGCAGGCCAGTTATTTATCCACTTTATCGGGCCAACCCGCCCAAGCCAAGTAACCGTCAAGAAATTAGGGATTATCAGCACCATCCCCGGGATCATCATGGTGCCCAGCATTATGCCGAAAATCAAATCCTTGCCGGGGAATTTCATGCGGGCGAAGGCATAGGCGGCCAAAATGCTAAAAGTGAGTTCGCCAGCGAGGGTTATCAGCGAAATTTCAAGCGAATTGAAGAAGTAATGCGAAAAATTTGCCTCGCGCCACGCGGTGATGTAGTTATCCCAGTGGGGCGTAGAAGGCAGCAGCGCGCCGGAGATGGCCTCGCCCAAATCCATGAGTGAAGTGGAAAGCATCCACAAAAAAGGCAAAACAGCGATGATAGCACCGACGATGAGCACGCTATAGAGGATAAAGTTGCCTATGAAACGGCGGATTCGGTATTGCTTTGAAATGTCTTTTTTGGTATCGGCGCTCATTGCACACCTCTATTGATAAAACACTCGCGAGCCCTGCACTTTGTTGTTCACGTAAGTGAGGGTTAAGATAATGGCAAACAACACAAACGCCAAAGCCGAAGCATAGCCATAGCGTGTATCGGTGAAGAAAGTGTCAAAGATGACGACGCTGAAAGTATTGACGGTTTTCAATGCCTCGGGCTGGCGCATAACATAGATGTGGTTGAAGGCTTTGAAAGTGCCGATTACCGCTATCAGCGAAAGAAAATAGGTGGTCGGCGAAAGCAGCGGCAGGGTGATATAGCGGAAAATCTGCCAGCCGTTTGCGCCGTCAATTTCGGCTGCTTCGTTGACTTCGTTGGGTATGTTACCCAAACCAGCAAGGTAAATTACCGTGTCGTAGCCCACG
The DNA here is from genome assembly GCA_027044735.1 of Anaerolineales bacterium. Taxonomy (GTDB): domain Bacteria; phylum Chloroflexota; class Anaerolineae; order Anaerolineales; family DRMV01; genus JALUBW01. The sequence goes on along the minus strand of JALUBW010000075.1, from coordinate 3,042 downwards.
TAAGTCCAAATTGAGTAAATTATTATCACCACAAGGGCAAGGCTTGGGCCGCCGGCCCACGAAGGCAGGGAAATTCCGAGGCCGTCCGCTATCATGCTGAAGATGCCGCGCGGCTCCCACAGCCAATTTAGCGTCGGCAGGCCAAAAAGGTGAAAAATGCGGTTCACCAGCCCCGAGGGGTTGTTGAGGAACAACAGGCGGAAAACCGCCGCGCTTGCCACCGTCGGCGTGATGTAGGGCATGAAATACAGCACGCGGAAAAGTTCGCGTCCCTTGATGTTTTGGAAGAGGAAATACGCCAGCACTATCGCTATCCCTAACTGGAACGGGATTGTGCCCACGGCGTAATAAACGGTGACTACTAAGCCGCGCCACATATCCGGATCGCCCGCGGCAATTACGGGCGGCAGTTCGGCAATCAAAATCCAGCCGCCCACTATGAGCAAAAGCGCCCCCAAACCTTTGAACGCAAAGCCCTTGTCGGAATCGGTATGCACGGCGTTGTCCCACAATTTCCACGCGATAAACAGCAAAACAACTCCAGCCGCGATAAGGGTCACTTGCACTCCCATCTTGGCCGGTTCGCCGTTTTGCACTGCCCGTTTTATTGCTTTTTGCAGTTGGTCATAGGTAAAAACTGCCGTTATGACTCCCCCAAGCGCTAAGAAAATGCCAACGCTCCAGTTTAGGATGTAAACTGCATGTTGCTCGGAGGGCTTTTTTGCCATCATAAAGCCCCACAACCCAAGACCAACTACCGTTGCCAACAAGGCAACTTTCAGCGCCGCCAGCACAGGCGGCTCGGTTAGGGCTTCCCAAAGCCAAACGCGGAACATATGAGCATTGCGCCTGTGCCCAATGGCTTTATCGGCAATTTTGAGCACAAAAGGCAGCAAAATCACCCCATACCTCACCCACAGCAGTTCAGCAACGCCCAAAATTACCCCGGGAATAGCCCACAGCCACGGATTGTCTTGGGATTCCTTACCCTTAGTGAAAGCGCTCTTTATGCTTTTCCAGCCCAAAAAGAGGAAGGCAACAGCCACAGCGAAGAACAGAAGATAGGCCAAACTATCAATGGCACGAACGTAGTTTCTCAAGCCTATAAATTTCCCCATGCGGATTCGCCACCGGTGCAGGCTGACATAGACCGCAAACATTACCGGAAAGATGCCAAAGGTAAAGACCAAAATGGATGCTGGCGCTATCATCAGGTAGGCGGTAAAATACTCTCTCCACTGCTGACCTTTTTTGCTGCGCCACATTTTATTGAGGGCTTTTAGCATTGCCACCTCCCGTTGGCGTTTGGTGAGTATGGGTAGATTATACCCCACCTAAGGAGCATAAAAGTGCCAAATTTAGCTTCGGAAATTATGCCAATTTTGGAAACAAATGGTTTTGACGCTTTGCCGTTGGGGGAAGGACAAATTGCCCCACATTACGGCGGCTACAGCATTTTAAACGTGCCCATTAGCGTGTGCAGGCTGCTCGGTGTGCCTGCCCCAGCGCCCCATCCGCCGCTGGGCGATGAAATCATGGCGCACATTGCCCCCGCCGACCGCGTCATCCTCCTTGTGGTAGACGGCATGCGTTGGGATTTGCTGCTCACAGCGCTGGAAAAAGGCTTGCTGCCGGAATGGCAGCGCTTGGCAGAGGAAGGCATTTTAGCGCCGATAACCTCGGTTTCGCCGAGCACCACTTCTGCCGCGCTTTCCACTTTTTGGACTGGCCGCTCACCCACCGAGCACGGCGTGATGGGCTATGAAATGTGGATGCGCCGTTACGGCATTATGGCAAACACCATCTTTCAGCAGCCCTCCAGTTACCGCAATGCAGGCGGCTCGCTCACCCTTGCCGGTTTCAAGCCGCAGGAGTTCCTCCCATTCCGCACTTTGGGCACCCATCTGACCGAGCACGGCGTCAAAGCATTTGCGCTTCAACATTGCACCATTGCCCATAGTTCTTTTTCGCAGACTTTGCTCCAAAGCGCGGAAATCAAAGGTTTTTCCACGCATGTAGAACTGTGGTTCAATTTGCGCGAACTGCTGCGCTCCGAAAAGGGCAAACTTTTTGCCGGAATTTATTGGTCAAGGGTGGACGAGTTTGAGCACAAATACAGCCCTCAGGATGAACGGGTGCTTGCCGAACTGCATTCCTTTGGCTGGAACATGGAGGAGTATTTCTTGAAGCGCCTCACGCCTGAGGAGCGCCGCCGCACCGCAATTTTGATCACCGCCGACCATGGGCAAATCCACACGCCCGACAACCCTAATTTTTACCTGCGCAATCACCCTGAGTTGCTGGAAACCATGCACCTGCTTCCGGGCGGCGAGCATCGGCTGATGTACCTTTACCCGCGCCCCGGGTACGAACAGAAAATGCTGGACTACTTTGAGGAACACTGGCCGGGGCTGTTTAGCATCGTGCCAAGCGAGCAGGTTTTGCGCTCGGGCTTGTTTGGGCCGGGCGAGCAACACCCGGATTTGCGGCATCGCGTAGGCGATTTTGTGGCAATTGCCCAACGCGACGCCTACATTTGGTGGCCCGAAAAACGCAACCACCTTTTGGGCAGGCATGGCGGGCTGGCGCGCGAAGAAATGCTTGTGCCCCTGCTTGCGGCAAACTTGGGGTGACATCCTCGGACGACAAAGCACTCGGCAGCAACACAAAACCACAACAAAAAGCAAAACGCCCCGCGAATTTTGCGGGGCGTTTTCGTTTCTGTGGCCGGTACACCTAAAACATCAGGTCGTTCACCGTCTGCATTGTATCTGGGGAGGGGCGCAGGCGCTCCTGCGGCATCCTGTTGAACGGAATGTCGGTAGGCAAGTCGTAAAGGTCGGGGAGCGCCGGGCGGTCGGGCTCAATGTAGAGCAAGCCGGTGAGCAGGATGTGTTTCTGCTTGGCTTCTTCCAGCGCCCGGATGGCGGCGAAGCGGTCGGTGGGGTCGTAGTCGCGGTCAACGCGCTTCAACACAATCGCCGAGCCGTCGTGCAGGGTAACTTCGCGCACCTCGCCGGGCTCCATTTCGCCTTGGAGCAT
>JALUBW010000074.1:12745-15851 GCA_027044735.1 Anaerolineales bacterium | reverse complement strand
TTGGGGTTGTGAAATGGGACAAACAATAAAAACCAAACGCAAAAACGCACGCAAACAATCCAGCAGTTCCCAACTTATCGTGGGCGCACTCATCTTGATAGGGCTGTTTTTAGTAGTGGTGGGCGCATCCTCACTACTCAAAAAAGGCTCCGGTTCAGAAGAAACTGCGCCGCGAGTGGGCTACCATGCCCCCGACTTCACCGCCGATTCGCTTAACGGCAAGGTGGTCAACCTAAAATCATTGCGCGGCAAGCCCGTTGTGCTCAACTTTTGGGCAACTTGGTGCCCGCCGTGCCGCGCCGAAATGCCCATGCTCCAAGAGGCCTACAACAGCCACAAAGGCCAGTACACGATGCTCGCAGTCAACGACGGTGAGCCAAATGAAAGGGTAGGCGCGTTCATCAAGCAAAAAGGTTTCACCTTCACTGTGCTTTTAGACCCGGGCCAGCAAATTGTGCGCCGCTACCAAATACAGGCCTTCCCAACCACGTTTTTCATTGACAGCAAAGGCGTAATCCGCTACGTTCATGTTGGGATGCTGACCAAACAATCCCTCGCCAGCGGGTTGAAGAGCATCGGCATCCAACCATGATAACGGTGGTGCTCTACCGCGATAAAGACGAAGAAGCGGCTGAAGTAAAAGCAACGCTGGCAAAACTCCAAAACCTTGCGCCGCACCGGCTGGTGGAAGTCGACATAAACCAAGAACCGGCGCTGAAGGAAAAATTTACAGGGAGGACACCTTTTCTCAAAATCGGCGCTTACCACATTGAAGGGAAGCCCGACCCTAAACAGTTGGAAATCACCCTGTTGGCGGCGGAGCGGAGCGCCCGCGCGCGCCAACAGCAAGTCGGCCTTGCCGACAAAATAGCCTACGGTGTTGTCAAGCATTGGCTGCTGATTTTCAACCTGATAGTGGCGGTGTATGTGGGCTTGCCGTTTTTGGCGCCGGTTCTAATGGAGGAAGGGGCGACTGGGCCGGCGCACGTCATCTACAAAGCCTACGGCTTCGTTTGCCACCAACTGGCCTATCGGTCATGGTTCTTGTTCGGCGAACAAGTGGCCTATCCCCGCGCTGCCGCCCATGTGCGCGGCCTAAAAACTTACGAACAAGCCACCGGCCGCGACCCAAACGATTTGTGGGACGCGCGCGCCTTCATCGGCAACAAAAAACTCGGCTACAAGGTCGCTTTTTGCGAGCGCGATGTGGCAATTTGGGGCGCTGTCTTGCTTTTTGGCTTGCTCTTTGCCCTCACCCGACGCAAAATCCCCCCTCTGCCATGGTATTTGTGGCTTTTGATAGGCTGGCTCCCGATAGGCATTGACGGATTCAGCCAAATCATCAGCCAACTTTCCAACTCGCCTATCCCATTTCGCGAAAGCACGCCGCTTTTGCGCACAATCACGGGCTTCCTTTTCGGCTTCACCACGGCATGGTTCGGTTACCCGCTCATTGAAGAAACCATGCGCGAAAACCGCGCCTATCTTGCCGCGAAAATTGCCCGCTTTCAAGCCATTAACCACGACGATAGCCTAAATCCTAAATCCTAAATCGCTAATCGCGATTTGCGATTTGCGAATTACGAATTATGCCCTTCCAAGACTCTCCCCCGCTTCGCTACTACACTTTTGAGAACCTGAAGCGCTACGGCGTTGTGCATGGTGCTTTCACACGCCGCGGCGGCGTCAGCCCTGCGCCTTGGGCTTCGCTCAACATGGGCGCCACCGTGGGCGATGAATGGGAACGCGTGCAGGAAAACATCCGCCGCGCCTTCTCGGCACTCGGCTTGCCTGTGGAAAGCCGCTACGATTCATGGCTGGTTCACGGCAAAGAAGCAGTTTACGCCGCAGAGCCGCGCCCCGTCTCGCGCGATTCTTCCCCTCAAAAAGCCGACATCATCATCACCGACCAACCAGCCGTTACCTTAGTGATGCGCTTTGCCGACTGCGTGCCGATTTTGCTCTACGACCCGCGCCGCCAAGCCCTCGCTTTGGCGCACGCAGGCTGGAAGGGCACGGTAATAGGCGTGGCGCACGCCGCTGTGAAAGCAATGGAAGAGCGCTTCGGCACCGAACCTGCCGACCTGCTCGCGGCAATTGGCCCCGCTATCGGGCCAAGCCATTACGAAATCGGCGCAGAGGTGGCCGAACAAGTGCAAGGCGCTTTCGGCGCAGAGGCAAACCGTCTGCTCCCTAAGCGGAACGGCAGCGTTTTCTTTGACCTCTGGGAAGCCAACCGCCTGACCTTGCGTTTGGCGGGTGTGCCCGATGAGCAAATTGAGGTGGCGCGCATTTGCACTGCCGCCAATGTGCAGGATTGGTACTCGCACCGCGCCGAGCACGGCAAAACCGGCAGGTTTGGCGTGTTGGCGGCTCTGCCGAGGTAACTCAGATTTCACAATGGCCGATAAGACACAAAACCCGAAAAGCATAGAAGAGCGGCGCGAGGCTTTAGAAGCCCTGCGGCGCAAAATGAAAGTGTGCCGAGCGTGCATTGAAGCAGGCTACTGGGTGGAGCCCAAGCCGATTTACTCGGGGCACGTGGGCGCGCGCATCATGGTAATCGGTCAAGCCCCCGGCATCACCGAGGTCAAAGCCGGCAGACCGTTCAACGCTGGCAGCGGCAAGCGGCTGTTCCAATGGCTCGCCGGCGCGGGCATTGAGGAAGATTGGTTCCGGCGCACGCAATACATGACCTCGGTTACCAAGTGCTACCCCGGCCGCTCCAAATCGGGAAGCGGCGACCGCGCCCCCAGCCGCCGCGAGCAACTGCTCTGCCGCCCGTTTCTGGAGGGGGAAATTGCGCTGGTTGATCCCGCGCTCATCATCCCCGTTGGGCGGCTGGCAATCAACCTGTTTTACCCTGCCAAAGCCCCGCTAAAAGAAATCATCGGCACGCAAAAGCAGGTAGATGGGCGCTGGATTGTCCCCTTGCCGCATCCGTCGGGCGTCAGCCGCTGGCATCAATTGGAGGAAAACCGCGCCCTCGTGCGGCAAGCAGTTGAGCACATCGCCGCGCACTTCCGCAGGCTCTTTCCGGACTTGGCGAACAAATAAAACCACAGATCACACAGATTGGCACAGATTTTTTCTGCGGAATCCGCGG
>JALUBW010000074.1:2243-12645 GCA_027044735.1 Anaerolineales bacterium | reverse complement strand
ACAGATTAGCGCAGATTTTTTCTGCGAAATCTGTGGTTTTTCTTTCCCCAATCCGTGTAAATCTGTGTCATCTGTGGATCTTCTACCCAACGGCGGCGCGGACGATTGCCACGAATTGGTCGGCTTTGAGGCTTGCGCCGCCCACCAAAGCGCCGTCAATTTGCGGCGAGGCAAAAAATTTCGCGGCATTGTGGGGCTTTACCGAGCCGCCGTAAAGCACACGCACGGCTTGGGCTACCTCATCCCCAAACATTTCAGCAAGCGTGCCGCGAATGTCGGCTTCTATCACGCGCGCGGCGTCTTCAGGCGTAGCGGCGCGCCCAGTCCCAATCGCCCAAACCGGCTCGTAAGCCATCACCACACCCGAAGCAAGTTCGGCGCTCAAGCCAGCAAGCGCACCGCGCACCTGCCTTTGCACCACCGCGTCGGTCTTGCCTGCTTCACGCTCCTCTAAGGTTTCGCCCACGCACACAATCGGCACCAAATTGTGGGCAAAAGCCGCAGCAACCTTGCGGTTCACCGTCTCATCCGTCTCGCCAAAGTAAGCGCGGCGCTCAGAGTGCCCCAAAATCACATAGCGGGCAAATTCCGCTACCATGCGCGGCGAAACCTCGCCAGTGAACGCACCTTCCTCCTCCCAGTGCATGTTTTGCGCGCCAACGCCGATGTCCGTCCCCGCCAGCATCGCAGATACCGGCAGCAAGGCGGTAAACGGCGGGCAAACCACCTTCTCCACGCCCTGAATGAACTGCAAATCGTCAAGCATTTCCGCTACCAGCAAGCGGGCTTCCTCAACCGTTTTGTGCATTTTCCAGTTTCCGGCCACAAAGGGAATGCGCATCTTTCAACCTCCAATTTAGGGTGGGGCAGGCTCGGAAAAATCCTGCTCAAGGTGATTATAGCGCACAATTGCTACCGCACACCGATTTTGTGGTATGATTGCGGTGCCTCACAAGGCATTCTCAAATGAGGTAAACCGTTATGGACGAAAGAAAAATCACCATCATTGAAGGCCCTCCACCCACTTTTGAATTCACCCAAGAAGACTGGGCTTACGGGATGGTTGAGGGGCCCAGCCTCCCAAGGATAGCAGTAACCGAAGTGCGCGCACTCAACGGCCCCTCGCTGGTAGAGCGTTGCTACCGCGCGTGGAAAGCAGGTGAACCTATCCACCTTGAATTTCGCAACTCTTTCGGCGAAATTCAACGTCTGCCCATAGTAGCCGCGCACTACGGGCGCATTGACGACAGCGACACGCTCCGCCTGTGGGTAGCCGTGGGAAGCCCAGAAATTGAGGTCACCTACGAATTCGCCAACGACGATGAAGATTGGGACGACCATGAAGACGACGAATTTGACGGGCTGGGCTTCTTCTCGGGCGATTTTGACGATGAAGAGGAAGACGACGAAAACAATTTCTCAGACATTGACCCCGACGACCTTACCCTTGACCTTTAGCCAACTCGCCTAAAACCTCAAGCGCCCCAACAAAAATGGGGCGCTTTTTTATCACAGGAGGCAAGCATGGACTCGCTCGTCATCCAAGACACCGAAGGGCACGTGCGGATAATCACGCTCAACCGTCCAAAGGTCAACGCCTTCAACCGAGAACTGACGACCGCGCTGCAAAAAGCGCTCAGGAAGGCGGAAAGGGAAAAGGCTGTGCGCGCCGTGCTGCTCAACGCTGCGGGCAAAGTTTTCAGTGCAGGGCAAGATTTGACCGAATTGGAAGCGGTTGGCGGCGAATCGCTCCGCAAACACCTGCAAGCCACCTACAACCCTCTGATTTTGCAACTCCGCCGCATGGAAAAGCCGGTGATAGCAGCACTGCAGGGAGCAGTTGCGGGCGCGGCTCTGGGCGTGGCGTTAGCCTGCGACTTACGCATTGCCGCCGCGGGCACGCGGTTCGTGGTCGGCTTTTCGGGCATTGCCCTTGCGCCCGACTCCGGCGTGTCGCTCCTCCTGCCGCTGATGATGGGCTTCGGGCGCGCCACCGAATACGCCTTCACCAACGAGCCGTTCACCGCGGAGCAAGCCCTGCAATGGGGCGTGGTGAACCGCGTAGTTCCCGCCGAAAGCCTGCGGGATGAAGCAAGAGCATGGGCGCAACAGATTGCCGCGCGCCCACTCAAGGCGTTAGGGCTGACCAAACGCGCCCTCAACCGCGCCATCATGCCCCACCTTGAAGCCGTGCTGGACTACGAAGCCCACATCCAAGACATCGCAGGCAAAACCGCCGAGCACTACGAAGGCGTCGACGCCTTTTTAGAAAAGCGCGAGCCGAAGTTTGTGGAAGATTAAAACACTTGACACCAAAACACCTGACACGAAAGAACTTCCTCAAAAACCAAAAACCGGCTGAAGCACATTCGCTCCAGCCGGTTGGCTTTTATGGGAAAGGGGGAATTACATACCGAAAAGCACCGCTGCTGCCTTAGCCGCCCATGAGTACCACGGGGCGAAAGCAATGCCCACCAGCAAAACTGCGGCGGCGAGCACCGTCAAACCAACGGTGTAAGAAGCGCTGACCGGCACGCGTTCGGGCTTGGCGGGCGGGTCAAAGTAAGCCACCTTGAGCACCACAAGGTAGTAGTACATTGCCACGACCGAGTTGAGCACACCGATAATAGCCAACCAAGTCAGGTTTTTGCTCACAGCCGCGCCAAACAACCACACCTTGCCCACAAAGCCGCCAAACGGCGGGGTGCCCGAAAGCGAAAGCAAAGCCACCATCAGCGCCAACGCCAGCCACGGCGCCCGCTTGCTCAAGCCGGAGTAATCAGCAATGCCGGTAGTGCCGTCGGCGCGCTCCACCATCGCCACCACGCCAAAAGCGGTGATATTGCTGAGCAGGTAAACGCCGAGGTAAAACACCACGCCCGCAATTCCGAGCGCGCTCAGCGCCACCACGCCGATCAGCATGTAACCGGCATGAGCAATTGAGGAATAAGCCAGCATCCGCTTGATGTCTTTTTGAGCGATGGCGAAGGTGTTGCCCAAAGTCATGGTAACGACCGAAATCGCCGCCAAAATTGCGCCCCAATAGGGCATGTAACTGCCGCCAAAAGCCGTGAGCAAAACCCGCACAAGCACGGCAAAACCGGCGGCCTTTGAAGCGGTGGAAAGGAAGCCGGTAACCGGCGTGGGCGCGCCTTCGTACACATCGGGCGCCCAAAAGTGGAAAGGCACCACCGAAGTCTTGAAGCCAAATCCAACCAGAATGAGGACTATAATCCCCAGCACAACCGGCAGGCTGAGGTGGGTGACAGCGGTCGCCAACGCCGCCAAACTGGTCTCGCCGGTAAAGCCATACAGCAGGCTAAAGCCGTAAAGCATCACGGCGGAAGACATTGCGCCGAACAAAAGGTACTTGAAACCCGATTCAACCGAGCGGCGGTCGGGGTGAATAAAGCCTGCGAGCACATACATTGGGATTGAAGTGGTCTCAATCGCCAAATAGAGCATGATAAGGTCAGCGGCAGAAGCCATCAAAGTCATGCCCAAAGTGGAAGCGAGCAACAGGATGTAAAACTCGCCCCGCTCGCCCAAATGCTCTATGTCCATCGCAAAGAGCGCGGTAGCCGCCGCCCCCAGCATGAACACCATTTGGAACACAAACCCCAGCCAGTCGTACCTCAACATGCCGCCCCAAACGATTTGACCTTTATCGGGCGGCATTGCATAGGCGATACTAACCGCTATGGAAAGCGTCAAACCTCCGGCCGCAATCCATCCCAGCAGGCGGGGGTGCTTGCCGCGCTCAAACAAATCCACCACCAAAACCGCCGCGGCAACCAGCAAAATAAGGATTTCCGGCAAAATCGCCAGCATATCAGCAGTGTTAATGCCACTCACTTAGGCACCTCCAGACACAAGTTCGGCACACCAGCCGGACATCAAAGCAGAGCCAGCAAATGCATCGCCGCTTTGTTGATTACGCCCAAAATCCACATCGGCCAGACGCCAATCCACAGCATCAGCACCATCAGCGGGGCGATGACCACAATTTCACGCACCGACATATCGGTAAGATGCCCCACCCACTTGGTGTTGAGCGGGCCTTGCAGCACATGCTTCAGCCCCTTGAGGATGTAAGCACCGGTAAAGAGCAAGCCCAACATGCTCAGCGTGGTCAAGAACATGAAGGCAGGGAAAGCACCCCGCACAACCAAGAACTCGGAGACAAAGCCGTTCAAGCCGGGCAAGCCAAGCGAAGCCATTGAGGTAAAGACCAAAATGCCGCCGTAAATGGGCAACAACGGCCAAAGCCCGCCAAAGGCGTTGAGGTCGCGCGTATGCGCCCGCTCATACAGCACGCCGACGAGGAAGAACATACCGGCGGCTGAAAGCCCGTGGTTGAACATTTGCAGGACTGCGCCGTTCAACGCCGCTGCGGCGCTCGTCGGGTCGCTGCCGGCGAGGAATGCCGCCGCCGCGATGCCCAAAATCACAAAGCCCATGTGGTTCACAGAAGAATAAGCCACCAAGCGCTTGAAATCGGTCTGACCGTAAGAGGCAAAAGCACCCATCACAATGGACATCATCGCCAAGAAAGCGAGCGCCCCGGCGTAATACTTAGCCTGCACAGGGTAAAGCGGCAGCACAAAGCGCAAAAAGCCGTAAGCGCCCAACTTCAGCATCACGCCCGCCAGAATCATAGAGCCGGGCGTGGGCGCCGCCGTGTGGGCATCGGGAAGCCATGTGTGGAACGGCCAAACCGGCACTTTCACCGCAAACGCTATCACAAAACCCCAAAAAGCCAGCGCCTTGATGGTGGAAATCGGAAGCCCAAAAATGCTACCCGAGAGCGTAGGCCACTTGTGGAACATCGTTACGATGTCGTAAGAGCCCACTTTGCTCCCAATGAGGAAAATTGCAATCAGCAAACCAAAAGAACCGACCATCGTGTAGAGCAAGAACTTGAACGCCGCATAAGTCCGCTCTTTGGCTTCGCCACGCTTGCCAAGACGCCAATACCGCACGCCCTTTTCGCTGCCCCACTGCAAAATCAAGAAGAACATCGGTATCAGGCTCACTTCCCAAAACACATAGAAGAACACCATGTCCAGCGCCATGAACACGCCCAACATGCCCGTTTCCATGAGCAGGAAAAGCACCATGTAGGTTTGGACGCGCTCGGTGATGCTGAACGAAGCCAGCAAAGCGGCGGAAGTGAGCAAAGTGGTGAGCAAAACCATCGTCAGCGAAATGCCGTCCACGCCCAAATGGTAAGCGGAATGCACCGCCGTAAACCACGCCGCCTGCTCCTGGAACTGAAAGCCCGTCTGCGATGGGTCAAATTTCACCCACAGCACGATGGAAAGCGCCAACGGAATCAAACTGGCCGCGAAGGCAAACCAACGGTGAAACTTCACCTTGTCCTTCGGGAAGAAAAGCATCACCACCGCGGCCAGAGCGGGCGTGAACAAAATCCAGGAAAGCAAATGATCCATAACAAACGCCATAGTCCACTCCTTATCCGTGCCGGAGTCAGTGCACGACAACCAGCAGGTAGTACACCAACGCGCCGAAGGCCACTACGGAGGTCATCACAGCGACCATGTAATCCTGCACCTTGCCGGTTTGCACCACACGGAAGGCACGGCCAAAGGTGCGCACAATGTTGCCTATCAAATCGCCGGTACCGCTGACAATCGGCAAATCTACAGCGTAAGCCAAGAAGCGGCCGGTATCGTAAGTTGCCCGCGCTGCAAAATGCAGAATGCCGTCAATGATGCCGCGGTCAATCCACTTGAAGGTGAAGGTTTCGGCAAACCAGTAAGCGGGCTTGACGAGGAAGAGGTCGTAAATCTCGTCAAAGTAGTATTTGTTCTGCAACAGCGTGTGGAATGGGCCAAGCCATTTCTTCAGAGGGTCGGTCGCGGGGTCTGAAGACTTGATGTCTTTGTAAACCCACCAGCCGAGGAACAGGCCGCCCAACGAGACTGTGAGCGAGGTGTAAAGCGGCAACAGGCTGTGCCCAACATGCTCTTCAAAAATTCCCGGAATGAACTTGTAGGTCGCACCGACCCATTCTTGGAACCAAGTGGGCAAAATGCCGCCGATAATCGGGAAATGCTCCGGGATGCCCGTCCAGCCAAAGGTGAGGGCAAAGAAAGCCAACACCATCAGCGGCACGGTCATTGTCCACGGGGTTTCCTGCGCATGCTCGGCGGCGGGCGTGCGCGGCTCGCCCAAGAAGGTGAGGGTTATTTGCCGCATCGTGTAGAAAGCGGTGAACAGAGCCGCTATCGCCAAAGTCCAAAACACAACCGGATGTCCGCCAAAGAATGAACTGCTCAGGATTTCATCCTTAGACCAGAAGCCAGCCGTCAACACAGGGAAGCCCGAAAGCGCAAAACCGCCGATGAGGAAAGTCCAGAAGGTAATCGGCATCTTTTTGGCGAGCCCGCCCATGTTGAACATATCCTGCGGGTCAAGGTGCTCGCCGGTGTGAAGCACGCCGTGCTCCATGCCGTGGATGACAGAGCCGGAGCCGAGGAACAACAGCGCCTTGAAGAAGGCATGCGTAACCAAGTGGAAACTTGCCGCCACATACGAGCCAGCGCCCAACGCCGCCACCATGTAGCCCAACTGAGAGATGGTGGAATAGGCGAGCACGCGCTTGATGTCGTTTTGCGCGACGGCAATCGTTGCCGCAAACAAAGCGGTGAACGCGCCGATAAACGCCATCACCGCTAAGGGCGGGAAGAAGGCGCTGTTTTCAGTGCCCACCTTCAACAGCGGGAACATGCGGATTACCATGTACACGCCTGCAGAAACCATCGTCGCGGCGTGAATCATTGCCGAAACCGGCGTCGGGCCTTCCATAGCATCGGGAAGCCACACATGCAACGGCCATTGCGCCGATTTACCAACCGTGCCGATGAAGAGCAAAACGCCTATCAAACCGGCAACCGACAGCCCCAAAACTCCGCTCGGCGCAGAACCAAGTGCATGGAGCATCTTGGGGTTGAAAATATCGGTGAAGGAAAGGGTGCCGGTGGCGAAGTAAAGAAGGCCAATGCCCAACAGCATGAACACATCGCCGACACGGGTGGTCATAAAGGCTTTGATGCCCGCCGCACGCGCCGACGGCTTAGCAAACCAGAAGCCGATCAGCAAATACGAGCACAAGCCCATGATTTCCCAGCCCACAAACAGCGTGAGCAGGTTATCGGAAACCACAAGCGTATACATGCCGAAGGCAAACAGCGCCACATAGGCAAAGAACCGCGAATACATCGGCTCAATTGACGGCACTTTATGCTTGTGGCCGTGCTCGTCAATCACCGTCGCGCCATGCGGCGGAAGGCCGGGCTGGTCGTGGTCGCCCTCAGGTTGCCCATAGTTGTGATAGCCGATGCTGTAAAGGAAGATCATGAAAATCGTCCACGCGACGAAGAACAGCACCACCGCGGTCAACGGGTCTAACATCACACCGAGTTTCAAATACGTGTCACCAATAGGCAACCACTTCACAACCGAATGGACTGGGTGCTTGGCAAGTTCCTCCGGACCAATGTGCAGCGCCCAGACGAAAATCGCCATCGCCCCGCTCCACGAAAGGAAAGCCGCCCCCAAAGCGAGGGTATGGCTTAGGGCACGATTGCGGTTGGCAAACAGCACAATCAGCCCAAAAGCCACCAACGGAAACACAGGTAGTAACCAGAGCAAAGTTGTTGTCGGCATGGCGTCCTCACATCATCTCAAGGATGCGCCCCGATGGGCTAAAAGCCCGAATCCGGGCTTTACCACTTCATCAAATCAATCTCATCGGTAACAATGGTCTTGAAGCGGCGATAAACGGCGATAAACAGCGCCAGGCCGACGGACACTTCAGCCGCCGCCACGGCAAACACAATTACCGAAAAAGCCATCCCAGCCGTAGTGGTGGGAGCGCGGTAGCGCCAAAAGGTCAACAAGTTGATGTTGACGGCGTTGAGCATGAGTTCAACGCCCATCAAAATTGCCACCGCGTTTTTGCGTGAAAGCACGCCGTACAGACCAATGCTGAACAAAGCCGCCGCCACAATCAAATACCAATTGAGGGGAATCATCGCAACAGCCTCCTACGAATTGTGGCGCGTCCAAGCCACAAAGACAGCCCCAATCAAAGCGGCAAGCAAAAGCACCGAAGCCACTTCAAAGGGGATTACATAGCCGTTCGGGTTGACAAGCGCTTTGCCGAGGTCGGCAATACTGCTGGCGGGCACTGCCGCCGTGGGCTGCGAGGGCAAAGCCACAGCCTCAATCATCCATGTAACGCCGGCGAAGAAAACAGCGCCTAAAATTGCCGCCCACCACCAGCGGCCGCTGGTCTGCTTGCCGCGGTCGCGCATTTCGCGGCGGGTGAGCATAATGGCAAACACCATCAGGATGGCAATTGCACCAATGTAAACCACCACCTGAATCACCGCAAAGAAATTGGCGTTCAGCAAGGCGTAAAACACGGCAACGCCCGCAAGCGCCAAAATCAACCACAGCGCGGCGTGTATCAAATTCGGCGTAGTCACCGTCCTAAAAGCGGCAAACAGGGTAACAACAGCCGTAATGAGGAAAATAATCTGCATCGCCGTCATACATCCGCTCCCATCAATCAGATTGGGCTTCTGCCGCCGCGGGCTGAGGCGGGTGCGCCACCGGATATTGCCCCGGCTTTGCCGCCAAGGGGCGCTCGCGCTTGCGGCGATTATCGTAAGCGCGAGCATAGGCTATCACAAGCGCCCCGATGAACACATTGATAGCCAAGTGCACCAGCCCACGCCCCCACGGCGTAAAACCGAGCAACAGCCGGTCTACCACCGCCGCTTCAACCAGCAAAATCAGCGCCAGCGGCGTCAAGAACTTCCAGCAGAAATTCATCATCTGGTCAATTCGCAAGCGCGGAAGAGTGCCGCGCACCCAAACGCCTATGAAGTAAACCACAAATGCCTTAATCCACAAGTAAATCAAGCCAAGGAGCGGGTAAGCCTCCGCACCCGGACCGCGCCAGCCGCCCAAGAACAAAACCGCCCCCAACATGCCAATTGTGAACGCATGCAAAAAGTCGCCCACGTAGAAAGTGGCGAACAACATGCCGGAGTATTCAATATGGAAACCGGCAACGATTTCCGATTCAGCCTCCAGCAAGTCAAACGGGGTGCGGCCAACCTCGGCAACCGAAGCGATGAAATAAATCACGAACGCCAGAGGAGCGAGCACGATGTACCAAACATGCTGAGCCTCAACAATGCCCTGCAGGCTCATCGTGCCCGCCAAAAGCACCGGCACCAACAGCGCCAACACGGTCGGCACTTCGTAAGAAATCATCTGCGCCACCGTGCGGAAGGCGCTGACCAGCGCGAACTTGTTGTTAGAAGACCAGCCGGCGAGGATGATGCCCAACGTGGCAAAAGCACCAACCGCAATCGTATAAAGCGCCGCCACATTGAAATCCATCCCCACCATCGGCACAAGCGGTATAACCGCCCAAATCGCCACAATCGCCGCATCCATCAGCAGCGGGGCAATGACATACAGCGGCTTATCCGCCTTGTCGGGGAAGATGATTTCTTTGGTGATAATTTTGATGAGGTCGGCAAAAGGCTGCAACAAGCCGTAAGGACCCACGCGGTTCGGGCCTATCCGGTCTTGCATACGCCCCACAATTTTGCGCTCAAACCAAATCAAGAAAATAACCCATGCGTTCGCCAACGAAGCGACCACAATGGCTGCAATCAGATACAACAAGACGGTGGTAAGCCCTTGCGAAAGGCCCCACCCCAAGAATAAATTACGCAGCCAGTCCGCTACCAAAGTTATAGGATGGCTCAGTAAACCCATAGAACACACTCCTCCGCGCCAACCGGATTAAAAAAGGCTAAGCGGCAAACCCTTGCCCTTAGCCTTCTACGACCACTCCAGTGCGCCCTTACGCCAAGCGTAAACCAGCGCGGCGGTCAACAACACAATGAAGAGCACACCCTCCAACACCGCAAACAGCGGCAGCGCCTTGTAAGCAACCGCCCACGGGTAGAGGAAGGCAACTTCAATGTCAAATACTAAAAACACCAACGCAAAGAGGTAATACTGAATTTTGAACTGCACCCACGTTTCCCCCCACGTTTGCACGCCGCATTCGTAGGTGTCGGTTTTGATGGGGTTAGGGCGCTTTGGCCCCAAAAGCAACCCAATCACAACCAGCGATGTGGGCATCACAATTGAAACGAACAAGAAGATTGCGATGTACAGCCAATTGTTCATTTTGACTCCTCATCACTTCCCGCGGGAAGGAATACATGGCTGGTCGCTGTGGCAGTTTTCACAACCGCGCCGAGCGCATTTTACCACAAAACGCCTTCTCTCGCCTTAGCCTCTTAAGGCAACCACTGCCAACAGGTGACAAATGGCATATAAGCAA
>JALUBW010000074.1:0-2143 GCA_027044735.1 Anaerolineales bacterium | reverse complement strand
CGGCGACCGGATAGCGTAAGTCGGCGCTGTCAATCGCAATGTATTCCGCCACAATCACCAAAAACCACAAAGCGAGGCCTGCAAACAATACCGCCCACCACAGAAAACCCAAAGGCAGGTGCTGAAGCAATATCTCAAGCACCCAAGCGGTAAGGGCTGGCAAAATCCAATGGGTAAACGTTGAACGGCCTTTGAGCGAAGGATGGTCGCGCATTATCCAATCCGTGCCCGCCGCCGTTAGAGCCGCGATGAGCAAAGCCAGCACATCCGGGATGCTCAAACGAAAATGCAAGTTCAGCCCTAAAACGGCGGAATGCCATTCCAAAGGCGGCAGATGCACCATTCGCCCTTCCAGCAGCGCCATCACAAGCGCGGCGGAGAAAACGCTCATTTTCTCTCGCGAAGGCAAATATGCAGTCCGAACCTGAGTACCGTTCAATGCAAACTCCGATTGTGGTATAATCGGTGCGGTCAGACGGAGAGGTAGCGTAGTCTGGCCTAACGCGCCCGCCTGGAGAGCGGGTGAGCCCTCACAAGGGGCTCCGTGGGTTCGAATCCCACCCTCTCCGCCAAATGCCCGCCCCAAAGCGGGCATTGTCGTTTTAAATGTAACCACCTGCCCATTTTGTAAGCGAGGGCAAACGCTTTGGTGTAGTGCAAGCAGAAGTCCACGCAGATGAACGCGGTCTACCCCACCATCTGGGGGATGGCTTCAGCGCCTACGGCGGCTCGCCATGACATGAAAACGAGTGCTTCTACGGGCAACTGCGTAAGTCCTATAAACGACCCACCGAGCGCCGAAAAGAGCGCGCTCAGGGCAACCAACGAGGCATCACGCCGTCTTTCACCAATAAGCGGCTCTTGCCCGTCTTCATGTCGTAAAGCCAAATCTCCGGTGGCTCGGTAAGCAAAGTCATGTTTGTGCGCTGGTAAGCAACCGCTTGCGAATCGGGGCGCCAAGCAAAATCCAAGTGGTTGTAATTGGGCTCGTGGGTGACCTGACGGGCCTCAGTGCCGTCCGGCTTTATGAGCCAAAACTGCCTACCCGGAGTCCAGCGTTGGGAGTCAAGATATTTGCGTCCAAAAGCAATCCAACTCCCATCCGGCGAAAATGAGGGAGTGCCATCCTCCAAATTGGGGTCGCGGGTAAGGTCAATCCGCCGAGTGGTTGGTGAAAGCCTGTAAAGCCACAAATGAGCCGAGAGGTAAGGAGCGTCTGCGGGGGATTGCTCGGAGCCCCCTCCTTCAAGGAACATGACAACCATCAAAAGCGCATGCCCATCTGGCGACCACGCATCGGCCTCTCCGGTATCATTCGCTAAAAACCGAACTTCGCCCTTGCCGGGCTGCCAAATAACATACCCGCGGCGCCCCTCATCGTAGTAGGCCAATTGCCCCTGCGAAGACCATTTTGGAAGGATACTCGTGCCGTTTTCTGAAGAAAGCGCCGCATCTTGCCCCGTGTTGAGGTTGAAAACATGGACACGCGTGCCCTGCTGGAACCCGTCGTTCCGCAAGTACGCCAAGTAAGTGCCGGTAGGGTCGGGGGTTGGAGAAGTGCACTGTTGCTCATCGCAAGCAAGCAGGAGTTTCAACGATTTTTCGCCGTTTTGCAGGCGGTCAATCCGCCAAATATCCGAGCCATGCTGAAAATTTTGCTGGCTAAAGTACACGTATCGCCCGCCGAAACTGGGCGCAAAGTCAAGCACCCTGTTGGAGTGGGTAAGCATGGCAATTTTGCCGGTTTGAGGGTCAATGGTAAAAATGTTGCCTATGCCGACCGAAGGGGAAATGTAAGCCAGCCGCGTGCCCGCTATGTGGAACTGCCAGCGGCGAACTGCGCCCAAAGGGAGATTAGCGATGCCGCGCGGCGGCGCGACTTCCACCGTGACCGTCTGGCCTCCCCGCCAAGGGATGTTCGGCGTGAAGGCGGCAGTTTTCCCTTCCACGCGCCACTTTCCCCCCACGTCGGGCGAAAGGCGCACCCGTTTTTGCACTTCCTGCACCGTGATGGGGTGCGAAAAGGCAATGCGTATTTCCACGCTGCCGGTTGCCACGGTAGCGCCGTCGGCTGGAAAAACGGTGGTGACGCGCGCCGCCTGCCCATAAGCCACCACTGCGCCGACGAGCAACAACAAAACCA
>JALUBW010000073.1 GCA_027044735.1 Anaerolineales bacterium | reverse complement strand
GTGACACGTCTTATCGGGTAATGGATTGAATTATAGCAGGCCAAGGGACAAGGCAAGGCTGGGAAAGTGGCAATATCTTACCTACTTCTTACAAATTTCTATCAGCGCGCCTATCTATGCAAGGTATAGTAAAATGAAAACTGAGAATGGAGGCAAAAAATGACCAGCATTCTGATAATTGAAGACGACGAAAGCATTTCAAGATTTTTGAAGCGCGCCCTCACTTACGAGGGTTATAAAGTTGACGTGGCAACCGATGGGGAAGAAGGGCTTGCCAAGGCTTTGGAAGAAAAGCCCGATTTGGTCATTCTGGATTGGATGTTGCCGGGAATGGACGGGCTTGAGGTGGCGCGCCGCCTGCGCGCCAACAACGATGTGCTCATCCTCATGCTTACGGCCAAAACGGGCGTTGCCGACCGCGTGCAAGGTTTAGACACCGGAGCGGACGACTACCTCACCAAGCCTTTCAACCTTGACGAGTTGCTGGCGCGCATCCGCGCCCTGCTCCGCCGCTCCAAACAGGAAAAAGTGCCAAAGGTTTACCGTTTTGCCGACCTTGAACTTGACACCGGCACACACGAGGCACGGCGCGGCGACCGGCGCATAGAACTCACAGCCAAGGAATACGAACTCCTGCTCCTGTTCATGCGCCATCCCCGGCAGGTGCTGAGCCGCGAATACATCTACGACCAAGTTTGGGGCTACAACTTTGGCGCTTCCAGCAACCTGCTGGAAGTTTACATCCGCTACTTGCGCCGCAAACTTGAGGCCAACGGCGAGCCGCGCTTGCTGCACACCCTGCGCGGCGTCGGCTATGTGCTGCGCGAAGAGGGGGAGGGATAAGCCTTGCTCCGCACCCTGCGCGGACGCCTCACGGTGCTCTACGTTGCCGTCACCGCCGGCATGTTCCTCGCTTTCGGGGCAATGGTTTACGCCGCGGTGTACCTATTCCTGATGAAAAGCGTAGACCAAAACCTGAGGCAGGCCGCCGCTATGGTGCTGGAACAAGCGGGCATAGTCGCCCCCGCAAACAAAAGGCACGTGCTTGAAGAATTGCCGCTCAGCGGCGACCTCATCATCCAGTTTTGGGATGGCAATGGCCGCCTACAAGGGGCATACGAAACAACGCGCCACAAACACGCCGCCCCAAACACACCACTTTCGGCGCGCGGCCTTACCCTTGCTTCAGCAGTTTTTACCACTGAGCAATGGGGGCACTACAAAGTACGGGTGCTCAGCATTCCCATTGTGGTCGGCGGATTGAGGGTTGGCACGCTTGAAGTCGGCACCCCCTTAAACCAAATTTACGAAGTGCTCCGCCTTTTGGGGGTGGTGTTGTTTTCAGTAGCGGTGATTGCTTCGCTCATCGCGGCTGCGGTTTCGTGGTTCAGCATACGCGCCGCGCTTGCGCCGCTGGAAAGCATCACCCACACTGCCGACCAAATCACCCATGCCGACGACCTTTCGCGCCGAATGCCGGTGCCGCGCGGCGCAGGAGCCGAGGTTGAAACCTTGGTACACGCGTTCAACGCCACGCTGGCGCGGTTAGAAGCACTTTTCGCCGCCCAGCGGCGCTTCATTGCCGATGTTGGGCATGAATTGCGCACCCCCCTCACGGTCATCAAGGGCAACGCCCAATGGATGCAGCGCATAGGCCAGCCCGACCCCGAGGCGCTGCAAAGCATTGTGAACGAATCCGAGCGCCTAAACCGCTTGGTGGAAGACCTATTGCTGCTGGCGCGGGCCGAAAGCGGCCGCCTGCCCATGCGCTACGAGCGTCTGGCGCTGGACGAGGTGGTAGCCGAGGCATTGCAATCGGTAGAAGTGCTCGCGCGTGAAAAGGTGAACCTGCACGTTGAAGAACTTGAACCTTTGGAAATTTGCGGCGACCGCGACCGCATCAAACAAGTACTGCTAAATCTGCTTAGTAACGCAGTGCAATACACCCCCAAAGGCGGAAAAGTGAGCCTCGCGGTAAAAAGCGAGGACGACCGTGCCCTCATAATCGTCTCCGACACCGGCCCCGGCATCCCGCCTGAAGATTTGCCCCATGTGTTTGAACGGTTCTACCGCGCCGACAAAGCCCGCTCGCGCGGCAAAGGCTTTGGCTTAGGGCTTTCTATAGCATATTGGATTGTGAAACACCACGGCGGCGATATTGCCGTCCATTCCGAATTGGGAAAAGGGACCACTTTCACTGTTTCGCTCCCCCTGTGGAGCGAGGAATGCGAAGAACGCGAAGCCGAGGGATAGCGCTACTTTTTCAATTTCAATTCAGCCCGCGCGCGAGCGCACATCCAACGGCCGCCCAAGTTGTACCACTTTTGCAGGGCGGCGCTCTTCTTTTTGCCCGCCGCTGCATCGCGGTAAATCGGCACAGCCCAAGCCACATAGCGTCGCGTTTCGGCAGGCCACGCGCTTTGCGGCGCACCGATAACGCCCAAACCGCCGTTGTAGCCCGCGAGGGCAAGCGGAACTTCGCCGTGAGCGCGTTCCAGCGCCGCCCTGAGATACCCTAAACCGCGCCGAGCATTCGTATCAGGGTCAAAGGCATCTTCCCCGGCCGTAAAATGAAACGGCATCACCTGAAACAACCCCAGCGCGCCCGCCCCCGAAACCGCCCGCGGGTTGCCGCAGGATTCTATTTGCATCACCACGGCTATCAGGTTGGGATCCAAGCCGTATTGCTCAGCCCAGTGCGCTATTTTGCGCCGCCAATGTTGCACCTCGGGGGTGAAAAATGGCGCTATTTCGGCGGTTGTTTCAGCCTGTGCCGCGGCGTTGGCCGAAGAAGCCCCCCGTTCCTTATCGGCCGCGCCTGCCGCTAAAACTGGCGTTGCTTTGAGCACCAAAAGACCCATAGCCGCCAGCGCGGCCACAACTGCCGCAGCCAGCAAATAGTTGAGCACCTTTAACGGCGCAGGGGAAAAATGCCTTCGGTTGGGGTTCATTTTAGCAACTACCTACCTGCTACACAGCAAACTACAAGGCGGATAAGTGGATAGTGTCCCTGCGAGTCCCTCCCTGCCAAAGCCGTGGCTTTTCGCCCTCACCACTCCCCCAGAGCCTTGCTTCGCGGCGGCTCAGCCCCCTCTCCTCTCCCAATGGGAGAGGAGAGGGGGCGCGCAGCGGGGGTAAGGTGAGGGCGCCCCGTGGGCAGTAGAGCAAAATGCCTACTCATTTCTGAACCATACTCAAAGTTTTCACAAAAGTGTGGCCGCGGGCGGGAAACTCGGCTCGCGGCCACAACGGCGGACTCAATTTCAGTAACGCGGCGGGGCTTCATGCGCCGCGCTTGCGGAAAGTGGATGGTAAGTAGGCTCAACCGCGGCGGAGGGAGTGCGGGCAGCGGCTGGGCGCGCGGCCGTCGGATGCCGCACGGGGCGTGGAGAAGCAGGCCGGCGCGCTCTGCTTTGCGCTCGCCTCTCCAGTGCCTGCCGCTCACCAACGCTAAACAAGCGCTCGCCCGCAACTGAGAATGTGCCGATTATCAGCACACGAATCAGCCACACCATTATCGCCACAAACACCGGCACAATTTTGAGCAACGTCTGATGCGCAATCACGGCGTTACCCAAACTGCGGTGCTCAAGTATGGCTATTGAAACCCCCCACCAAGTCAGCAAAGCGTTCATGGTGGCCGCCAAAAGCCAAGCGCCGAACAAATACCACACCTCCTTGGGCTCATCTGCACCTTCTTCGGGGGTAAAAAGGCGGGCAATTCCGGCAAAGTCTATGCCACAGAACGCCACGGCAAGGATGGTGGCCCACCTAAGGCCGGCAAAGCGAAGGTTGCCGAGCAGGTCTCGCAAGGCGAAATCGGTGGTGCTGAAGTTGAAAATTTCAAAAGCGAGTAGAGCGGTGAGAATAAGAATGCCGAACAGAGTGCCGCGCCGCACGCGCAAATGGGGTAATGGAAAAATGCTTTTCATTTTCGTTCCTCCTCCTGTGGGAAAAACTGCCGAACACGCGTTCTAATAATAGAACATTTGTTCTAATTTGTCAAGGGCTGCCCGAAAATTTCTTCCGAACGTGCCAAAGCCTCTCTGAAGTGCAATTGGTATAATCTCCCCCATGCGAAAACTTCTTTTTGCGCTTGCCCTTCTGCTGGCGGTGTTTTTCGTCATCGGCCGCATGGCAGAAGTGCACGTCATACTTGATACATTGCACCAAGCAGATGTAAAATTTATCCTGCTTGCGGTAGGGGCACAAATCCTGTGGTATCTCAATGCAGGGGCTAACCTCAAAGTCATTTACGAAATTCTGGAAATGGAAGAGACGGTGCCGCGGCTTGCTCTCATGTCGGCAGCGGCGGCGTTCATCAGCACAGTAGCCCCCAGCGGGGGGATGAGCGGCCTCAGTGTATACGTGACTGAAGCCCGCCAACGAAAGTCATCCGTAGGGCGCGCCACCATAGCCGGCGTGCTTTTTATGTTTTTTGAATACCTCGGCTTCTTGGTGGTGCTGGTCTTAGGCCTCATAGTCTTCATCCGCCGCAACAGCATCACCGCTGCCGAGATCTCGGCCTCAGTGCTCATGGCGCTGCTGGCTGGCGGAATGGGCGCTTTGCTCTACCTCGGCACATATTCCGGCCCGCTCCTTGGCAAAGTGCTCGGCGGGCTCGCACACCTGATAAATTCCATCCTGTGGCCTATCCTCCACCGGCCTTACCTTTCCGAAGAAAAAGCACGGCTTTTTGCCGTTGACGCCGCCGAAGGCCTAAAAGCACTGCGCCGCGCACCGCACCGCGCCTTCCTGCCCGCCTTGCTGGGGATCACCAGCAAAGCCATACAACTGCTGATCATGTGGCTTTCGTTCCTTGC
>JALUBW010000072.1 GCA_027044735.1 Anaerolineales bacterium | reverse complement strand
TGAGTTTCAGATAAAGGTGTGATGTGCCGTATCGTTCTATCGGGAAGACGGACAATGGTCAACGTGATCTCGCAAAAGGCTTTCAACAGCCGCTCGGTGGTGGGGCGGGCCGTCTCCCGCTGTGGGTTGCCGGCATAGAGGCCTTTGAGACGCGCTCCGTTGGCTTTCAACCTCTGCCGCACCACATATTCCACCAGGGTCAAGACCCGCAGTGCCAACGACAGCAAACGGGCTATCCCTTGGGCGTGGTCTTCTCGCTGGACATACAGGGGCCGCAACCCTAAAGAGCGCCCCTTCAAGCGGCTGAAGTTACGTTCCACCAGCGGTGCTCCGCGGTATCCCCGAACGGCTTGCGCCAGGGAAAGCCGCTCTGCCGAGGCATTCGCCACATACAGACGCCATCCCAACCGACGCCGCACTTCCCGAATCGCTTCTTCTTTACGCCGCACATGCACAATGTAACGCACGCGCGCTTCCGTGCGCGCTGGACGGTCACCATACCGGCGGACAAAGCGCTGTTCGGTTTCTCGCTCGTAGGTGACTTCCAGCAAGCCTTCAACCCTTTGCCGTTTGAGAATGCTCTGGACGGCTTCCTGCAAGGCGCTCAGGTCCTCCCATTGCCGCCGCCCACGCCCCCGAGGCGGGGTCAACGCCTGCAAGGCTTCCTCGGCGTGCATCAGCCGTTCCTGAAGTCCCCGCCGGGCCCGCCCAGCCAGGGACGGCGAATACACCACAAGCACCCGTTCTTCCCAAGCCACGCTTTGCTCATCAATCATGGCTTCTTGTTGACGAGTCGTCTCAAAGCCCATGGCCAGCAATTTTGCGCCTTCCTCTTCGGAAGCCCACACAGATTGCAAGGGTTGCTCTTTGGCCCACACCGGTTCCAGCAACTGGGTCAGCCATTGCTTCACCTTCTCCGTTTGGGGCAAGGGTACCAGGTAAGCATCGCCGTGGGCTTGCAGGAAGGCACGGGTGGCCAGGGCGCTCATTTTGCTATCGCCGATGTATAACCGCCCGCCTCGCCCGATGACGGCCTGCGCTCGCTGAATCACAGGAATGTACAAGCCATCATCCGCCCGATTGCCCGCCGTTACCAGGGTCGCGAGGGGCATTCCTAAAGGGTCTAAGGTGCCCAGCATGACCTTGAATTGAGCCAGATCAGG
>JALUBW010000071.1 GCA_027044735.1 Anaerolineales bacterium | reverse complement strand
AGGGTTAGGAGAAACCGAAGTCTTGAGCTTTGCTTACCGAAACAGAGACTTTACAGCCGTCATTGACGACAGAGCCGCCCGCAGGTGTGCTCAAGCTCTGGGCATCAGAGTCAAAGGGACGCTGGCTCTTTTAGTTTTAGCTCAGAAAAGAGGCTTGTTAGAAAATATCTCCTCCGTCCTAAACAAACTCCAAGAGGTTGGGTTTTATATCTCTCCAAGCCTCATGGAAACTATCAAAAAGCTAACAGGAAAATAAACATTTTAGTCTCTTCCCTTCTCATAATGAAACTTTCTCTTGCAGGTCTCTGAGCAAAAGATGTTTTTCCTTCCTCGCCTGCTTTCCAAGTAAAATATGTCTCCACAGTAGGGACACACTCTCAAGTTGTCATCGGTATGAACCAAGTAATAGAAAGCATTGACTATGTTTGAGAAAACAAGAGAGATATTTCTAACCCTACTTTTAACTATCTCTCCCTGCTTCTTAACAAGCCATATATCATATCTCAAACTTACTCCATCAAGTCTAATGCTAATCTTTTTCCGACTCTTAACTTCTCTTTGAAAGGATAAATACTCATGTAAAAGCTCTATTTTACTTCTGCCGTAATCATTTTTGGCAAGTCTTGTCATAATAGCTACATTTTTGAGATATGTTCTATATGCCTTGGCTAACTTAATACTGGAAAGGGCTCTTACTGCATACTCCCAACCTTCAGCAAATATATACTCATCGTTTTCAACATTTCGGGATAAGTAGTCAAAGCCAATAGCTTCTCCTAAGCCCTTCAGAGGGCGGATATATATCCCCTCTGCTTCAAAGCTTACAGGTCTTCCCCGGCTGATGATGTGGGCTCCCTCTTCTTTATCGGTTTCTCGGAAGGGGATCCAGATCCTATCGCTCAGAGGGATAAAAACAATATCATGTTCAGGATCTACATACCTGAGCTTAAGTCCGTCTCTAAAGAAGACATTAGAGACCAAGACCCCTCCTCGCTTGACTCTTACTTCGTAGTTATTAAGCAGGCCATACTTGCGGGCGAAAGCTAAGACTTTCTCTTGGCTTGATAGCCTGTAAAACTCTTTGAAGGCTTTCCGCAAATCTTCGCCTGTAAGCCTTCTCTCTTTGGCCTTCCCAAGCGGGAAGATAAACCCCAAGTAAGCTCC
>JALUBW010000070.1 GCA_027044735.1 Anaerolineales bacterium | reverse complement strand
ATTGGACTTTAGACAACGCGAGGCTTCCCCCCGCCCCTTGCGGGGCGGTTTGAGCACCTTACCAAATCAATAAACGAGCCGATTTTTGGCTTCAGGAAGCGGTCCGAGAACCTTTCTTGAGTACTTTGTGCCGCTTTCTGGGAGGCAGGCGAGTACCTTTTGCCCTGCCTGGCGACTTTCCTCGAGGTTTGGGAGGTTTGGCCGGTGTCCCAAAGGTGCGAAGAAGTCGCTTGAAGTCCCGCTGGACAGAAGAAGGTGTGGCTTTGCCCTGCTTGTAGTGGGGGAGATATTTTTCCCAGGGACGTGGGGTGGCAACGGATGCGTGGCGGGCGACCCAAAGTTGCAAGTAGGCAAGGTGAACCAAAAGCCACCAATGTTCTTCATGTTCCGTTTCTGGGGTCTGGAACTTGTCCAGGAGCAAGCGCTGCTTGCCAAAGCGGAAGAAGTGTTCCAGGTCACTGCGCTGGGCATAGGCTTCATAGATGTCTTGCAAGCTGAGCTCGTGACGGCGCTCACCGAATATCAGCAACCAGAGGGGACGCCTGAAAGCAGGCTGGCCGTTTTCGTCCAGTAGGACAATGCGCACCAGGGTAAAGGGGTACTGGTGCATGCGCAGGCGGCGGGGCTTGTTTTTGCCGCGCATGAGCATGTTGTGCCAGGCCCGGATGCCTACGGTGTAGTGCTTGCCCCGCCGACTGACAAAGGGGCGTTCCAGCGTATCATCAGGGGTATGCCAGGTATCAGGGTCTCTCAGGCGGAAAGCCACACCGTAGTGTCCTGGCGCCCCACCCGTTTTGGCTGCACTGCGCTCGTTTTGGCGGTAAAACACCCGATTGCTGCGGGAACGCACAATGGTGACCAGATTGGGATGCTTGCGGTGGGATGCCACGTAACTGGCGCGGGCATAGTCGCTGTCCGCCACTTCCACCACCAACTGACTGTAAAAAGGCATCTGAGGGTCGGACAACAAGGCATTGATTTGCTCTTTCCCGACCTCAAACTTATGCTTCTCAGAGGGCACCCGCTCACAGGAAAGCGGCACTACCCAAGGCACAGGCGAATCCGCCTCTTTCTCCGGCAGTAAGGCTACCGTGGAGTACTGGTGTCCGATAGTCACTGGCTTGTTATCTTTGAGCACCCCTGGCTTGTACACGAAAGTACGGTCTTT
>JALUBW010000069.1 GCA_027044735.1 Anaerolineales bacterium | reverse complement strand
GCGCAACATGCGCTGCAAAGCCCAGGTCAGGTTGACCGCCGTCGGCCGCGATTTTGCCAGCACGTCGGCGGCTTCCCGCAGGTCGCGCAGCAGGGCGGGCAGGGTGTCGGCTTTCGATTGAAAACCGGCCAGCGCCAAGCCGAAGGCCGCAGCGGCGCCAATGGCAGGCGCGCCGCGTACCACCATGGTGCGGATGGCGTCGGCGGTTTCCTGATAAGTGTGGCAATAAACCAGTTCGAATTCGGCGGGCAGCAGCCGCTGGTCAATGAGTTGGAGGGCTTGCTTTTCGGCAGACCATTCAACGGTTCGCATTGTCCTTCCCTTTAGACAGGCATGAAAAAGACGCCCTCCGGGGATGAGAGCGCCGCGGTATCGCTGCTCTAAGTGTATCATGGGGGCAAAAATTTGACAACGGGCGCGGATGATTCTCGCAGGGCAAACGCATCTAAATTGAGGTAAGATAGGGCAATTTCTGCTAAAAGGATTGACACGTGGAACAAACATCCCCGGCGTTGGTAACGCATTTTTCTACTATTGAGGATCCTCGCATAGACCGCACCAAACGGCACAAACTGATAGATATTCTTATTATTGCCCTTGCCGCAATACTGAGCGGTGCTGACAACTGGGTAGAAATTGAAGCCTTTGGGCAGGCCAAACAAACGTGGTTAGCGACCTTTCTGGAAATTCCTAACGGCATTCCCTCACATGACACCTTCAATCGTGTATTCAACAGGCTGGAGCCTGATGCCTTTCGCAACGCATTTAGGGGATGGACACAATCAGTTGAAAAGCATACCGAAGGGGAAATCATCGCGATTGACGGTAAAATGGTTCGTCGCTCTCATGATGGCAAATTAGGTCGGAGCGCTATTGATATGGTCAGCGCCTGGGCGGCGGAACAACATTTGGTGCTGGCCCAGAGGAAAGTTGACGATAAATCTAATGAAATTACGGCAATTCCCGATCTTTTGAGTGTTTTAGACCTTCACGGGTGCATTGTGACAATAGATGCCATGGGAACGCAAACAACTATCGCTGAGCAAATCATTGACCGGGGCGGGGACTATATCCTGGCTCTCAAAGGGAATCAAGGGCAACTCCACGAAGATGTACAACGGTTATTTGTCGAATTGGAACTTTCGAATTACCACGCCTATGAGTATGATTACTTCAAAACAACGAACA
>JALUBW010000068.1 GCA_027044735.1 Anaerolineales bacterium | reverse complement strand
GCCGTTAGGGCTGAGCGATAGGCTTTGCCCCGGTGCTCCTACCAATCCTGCATTGTTGCCGTCCCACATGCCGGCGGGCAGTGCGCTTTGATTGTTGATCCCGCCACCTGAGCCATAGGCCATGTAATCAACAATGGCGTCGGTATCGTCAAACAACCATAGATCATCCCCACTGTTGTTGAGTTTTGCACTTTTTCCCAGATGAACCTGCAATGCCGCACCTGCGGCCTGCGTGAGGGGTGGGTTGTTGTTGCCGATCCATACCACAATGTAATCGCCGGTTTGGAATTGGCAGCCATCGGTGCTATTGAACGTGTAGACAAAGCCTCCCGAGCCGTCGGTGTCCCCATCCACCACGTTGCCGTCGGCCAACCGCCAGCCGCACATATTGATGTCAGTTGTGACGTAAATTTCAACAAATTCGTCATTGGTGCTGGCCGCTGAGCCGCCGCACGTGCCGCGATATAGCGTTTCGTTGAGCACTACTTTGCCCGCATCCGCGGATTGTGTTAGCAAAGGTTGGGGTGAATTGGCGTGGCCCCCAAACAGAGTTTGCCACCAATGGCGTAGCCAAGCCCAAGGATTCCAACCGGAGTTTGGGGATGCGGGGGTGGGCGTTGGAGGTTGTATGGCAGTTGTTGCGGCGATGTTTTGACGGATCTCCCCTCGCAGAGCCGCGGCGTAGGCGCGCGGGCTTCCCCACAGCCCATTGAGGCCTAAAATCGCGAGAATCAGCAAAATTTGCAGGCCGCGCGCCCGCCCTCGCGTGGACACTCTTCACCTCACCTGTTTGCCTCGGCGGGGGCACACACAGTTTGCAACGCAAGGCATATTGCCCCCGACTGGTTTTATTATACACGCAATTATGTTGCTGTAACTGCAGATTCCGCCGGAAAATCTGCGCTCATCTGCGTAATCTGTGGTTTTCTACGTTCCCTACGCCAGCGCCTCCAGGCCGCCGTAGGCGCGCGCCCGCTCGGCTTTGAACTGCTGGGTGTAAAGCCGGTAGTAGTGCCCCCGCAGCCGCAGCAACTCGGCGTGGGTGCCCATTTCCACAATTTGCCCTGCCTTCAGCACGATGATGCGGTCGGCGCGGCGGATGGTGCTCAGCCGGTGCGCGATGATGAAACTGGTGCGCCCCTTCAGCAGGGCTTCCATGCCCCGCTGGATGAGCGCCTCGGTGAGGGTGTCTACG
>JALUBW010000067.1 GCA_027044735.1 Anaerolineales bacterium | reverse complement strand
GCTAACGCCCGCCTTTTCGGAGGATGTTCTTTTGGAGTGCGGCAACATGTTGCCGCTTTGGAAAGCGGCGCTGTAGCGCCGCACTCCAAAAAATGGCGTTTTCAGGGTCGGGTGTCCGCCCCTGAACTCCTCTCCCATTGGGAGAGGAGAGGGGGCTGAGCCGCCGCGAAGCAAGGCTCTGGGGAAGTGGTGAGGGCGAGCCTTTGCGCATTGAGATTTCATCCCCTACCCCTGCTCCGGCGAGGCTTCGCCTTCGCTCAGCCTGCCGGAGCCGAGCGTTAGTGAGGCTCGGCGGGGGATGGGTGAGATCTTGCCACAAGTGCGATATTGTAGTTTCACAAATAAGCCCGACAAAAAGGAAGTCGCCGCAGGGCGACTTCGCAAGCGGTAGGTGCAGTTTCAACTGCCGCCGTTTGAGCCCGGCGACTGAAGTCACGGGCTACAAAAGGGGCGAAGTCCGCCTGCGCGGACTTCCAGGCCGCTCCGGAAAGACCCGATAAGCCTTTCCGGGTACATCCAGGGATTGCCAAAATAATTTGGAAATGTGCAAGATCGCACCTTTCGCAACAACTGAAATCTTGTTTGAAAATGCAATAGGAAGCCGCTTCGGCCGCGACGCCGCCTCGCTCGTGCTCGGCGGCTGCCCTCCGAGCAGGCTGAGTATGCGTTTTCACGGCGTGGGGGTGGCGGTTGGGGGCGTAGCGGTTGCCGAAGGCGCGGGTGCCGCTTCCCCTTGGAGGGTGCGGCAAATGTTGCGGTTTTCGGCGATGATGCTGTTCAAAAGCGCATCATTGGGGAAGGCGGCATGGACGCGGTCAAGCACGGGCAATGCTTTGTTGCAATGGTTTAGCGCTGCAAGCACTGAGCCGTAACTCACATAGTAAAAGGCTACTTGGGTGTTTGTGAGGGGAAGCGGTTGCACCGGCACGCCCTTTACGTTGTCAAATCCGACAAAGCGTTTGCGCAAATCTTTGATGATGGCGTCCGTTTCTTCCGCTGTGCATCCTTCAACGGCGCATTTCAGCACTGGCACTGCGCCCTCGTAGTTGCGCGCTTTGATGTAAATCATGCCGAGCGCGGCGTAGGTGTTTGCGTTGGTTGGGTTCATCAGTAGCGCGCGCTCGGCATTGCGCGCCGCAATGAAGAAATCGCCGATTTGGGCATACGAGCGCGCAATAGCAATGTAGGGCAATGGGTCGTTAATCCCTAAGCGCTGGTTGATTTTTGCGGCGGCGGCAAAGTATTCAATTGCTTTTTTGTAGAGCGCCTTTCGGTAGGAATCCATCGCCTGTGGGTCTGAGCCGAGCCGCCTATAGTTTGCCCCAATTCTCAAGTACAAAAATGTGAGGTTGGGGGCTAACTTGATGGCTTCTTTGTATTGCTGGATAGCGCGGTTGTATTGCCCTAAAGTTTCCAAAACGGCAGCGTAAACGCGATGGGTGTCAAGCAAATTCGGCCCATTTTTGACCGCTTGTTGGGCGTAGCGGTTGGCCTGCAGCCATTTGTTTTGGTCTAAGAGCACTTCGGCGTAATAGGCCAGTGCGAGGGGGTCGTTTGGGGCAATTTGGAGGGCGCGCGCCGCCTCGCTTTCGGCGTCGGTTAGCCAGCGCGCCGATTCTTCCGGTGTGGCAAGGTTGGAGGTTGCCAGCCAATCCAGCGCGAAAGCGCGCACGGCGTGCGTGAGGGCGCTTTCAGGTGCAACCTTCACGGCGGTGTTGGCCGATTTTAGGGCTTCTTTGCGGCGGATGAATTTTTCTTCGTCGGTCGGCAGCAGGGCGGAAGAGTAGACTTGGATGCGCGCCAGCTCTGCCCACAATTTGCCGTTTTGTGGGTCTAAGCGTGTTGCCATTTGGTAGGCGTGGATAGCAGCCGAAAGGTTGCCAGCGGTGAATTGCGCTTCTCCTTCTTCGGCCCACGAAGCAGCGGTGCGTGTTGGGGTTGGCGTGGGCGCAAAGGGGTCGGGCGCTTTTATTTGCCCGCTGAGCAGCGCCCAATCTATGAGCGCGCCGATGAGAACGAGCGTGAGGTAAAGCAGCACTCGCCCGGAGCGCGAGCGTCGCTCGCGCGGCGCGAATTGAAGGTCGTCTCCTTGGAGTTCCATGGTGAAAATGATTGGCTTACGGTGAAGGCGTAGGTGAAGG
Source organism: Anaerolineales bacterium (assembly GCA_027044735.1). Classification (GTDB taxonomy): domain Bacteria; phylum Chloroflexota; class Anaerolineae; order Anaerolineales; family DRMV01; genus JALUBW01. The sequence continues at coordinate 2,825 of JALUBW010000067.1, read as the reverse complement.
CGTAGGTGTGCCCTCGCCCGGCGTAGCGGTTACCCCCGGAGTGGCCGTGCCTTCGGCTTGGGAGCGGCACATGCTCAACCCTTCTTTGGCGTTGTAAACTGCCGCATCGGCTGTTGGCACGTTCGCTAAAATTGCCTGAAACACCGGAATTGCCTCATCGCACCGCCCGATTTTGACCAGTGCGAGGCCGTAAATGCTGTAGTAGTCGGCAACACGGCCGTAGTCAAGCGGCAGCCCTTTCACAATGACGCCGTTGTCGGTTTTGCCGCCGCGCACGGCGAGGGCTAATTCCTTGACCGCCTCGGCATACTTGCCGTTTTTGTAAAGCAAAATGCCGTAATTGCCGTGCATGTATGGGTCTCCCGGTGCTTCTTCCACGGCTTTGGCGGCAAACTGCAGGGCGCGCCCGTATTGCCCTTTGGTGGCGTAGGTAGTGGCAATGTAGGCATCGGGCATTGGGTCGGTAGGGTTGAGAGTGTTGGCTCTCAGAAATTCATCAATGGCATCATCGTATCGCTGTTGTAGGCGGTAAAGCAAGCCGAGTTGGATGTGCAGGGCAGGGATGTTTTTGTTGATTGCCAGCGCGGCTTGGTATTCTTCAACTGCCCGCTTGTAGAACTTGGGGCCTTCGGAGACCAAAATGTAGCCGTAGATTTGCCGCACTTCCAACTCTGTGGGGGCAAGTTTCAAAGCCTTGCGGATTTCTTCATCCGCTTTTGAGTAAAGACGCTGGTCAACGTAAACCTCGGCGAGAAAGGCATGCGCCAAGCCGTTGTTTGGGTCTAATTCAATGGCGCGCTGAAGTTCGGTTTGGGCTTCCACATCGTTGCCGAGTTTGTGGAGGGCGTAGCCGCGGATAGCGTGCGCCATTGAGTAGTCTGGGTTCAGCAAAAGGGCGTTTTCGGCGCTTGTCAGGGCTGCTGCGTATTGGCCTGTGAGCAGCTGGATGCGCGCCAAGGCCACGTGCAAAGCGGGGTCGTCGGGCTTTTCTAAGATAGCCCGCTGATAGTCCTTTATCGCGGCGGCGAGCCGCCCTTCCCGAAAGGCCTTTTGCGCGGCGGTTACAAACGATTCGGGGTTTGTGGTGGGGGTTGGGGTTGCCACAAACGGCTTAGGCATGGTGGGGATAACCGCTTTATCTACATATACCATTGCCAAAATAAGGAATACCAGCACCGCCAGCCTTAGGGGGTGCGGCTTTTTGCGCCGTTTTTTGAGCATACTCCATTTGCTGCCGCGAATTTCCATGTTGCTCATAATACCTTGCTTGAGTTTAAGCGTCAAGCAAGGACACTTTGCGCGCCGAATTTCTCACTTTGCTTTATAGAATTCTCATGGTGGCGTTTTGGTATAATGGAATGTTAGCAAATCCAAGGAGCAAATCTACCACCGGAGGAACAAATGCACTACCGTCGTTTAGGTCGCTCAGGCATCAAGGTAAGCGAAATTTCTTACGGCGCTTGGGTGACTTTTGGAAATCAACTTGGTGAAAAGGAGGCCCGCGAGATTATCCATACCGCTTATGACCTCGGCGTGAATTTTTTTGATAACGCCGATGTTTATGCTCGCGGGCAGGCGGAAATTTTGATGGGCAAGGCGATTGCTGATTTGCCGCGCGAAACCCTTGTGGTTTCCAGCAAGGTGTTTTGGCCTACTATGCCCGGTCCAAACGGGCGCGGGCTTTCGCGCAAGCACATCACCGAATCTTTGCACGCTTCGCTGCGCCGCTTGCAGACCGATTACCTTGACATTTACTACTGCCACCGCTACGACCCCGATACGCCGGTTGAAGAGGTGGTTTACACGATGAACTTGCTCATACAAGCGGGCAAAATTCTCTACTGGGGCACTTCGGAATGGACTGCAGCGCAAATTGCTGAGGCGGTCGGCATTGCCCGCCAGCACCACCTTATCCCGCCGGTGGTGGAACAGCCGCAGTACAACATGCTCCATCGCCGTCGCGTTGAGGTTGAACTTGCACCCGTGGCGCGCAAATTCGGCATTGGTCTCACCACTTGGAGCCCGCTCTATTCCGGCATTCTGACCGGCAAGTACAACAAGGGCATCCCCGAGGGCAGCCGTGCCTCGCTCAAAAATATGGCGTGGATTCGCGACCGCATAACTCCCGAGGTGATTGCCAAGGTTGAGGCTTTGGGCGAACTTGCTTCCGAACTCGGCATCACGACTGCTCAACTGGCGATTGCATGGCTTTTGCGCCGCAAAGAGGTTTCAAGCGTGATTACCGGCGCTACCAAACTTTCGCAGTTGGAGGAAAATGTGAAATCCGCCGAGGCACTGCCTCTGCTCACCGATGACGTACTTGAGCGAATTGAATCAATTTTGCAGAATGCGCCTGAGGAGGATTAGCCGATGAGCCGTTGGAGCGCGATTCGCAAGGCTAAGGAATGGCTTGAACGCAAGCCGGTGTATTTGGATACCGAGACCACCGGTTTGGGGAACGATGCTGAAATTGTTGAAATAGCAATCGTGGATTCGGAGGGGGCAACGGTGCTGAACACTTTGGTGCAGCCTAAAGGCGAAGTGCCCGCCGACGCGGTAAAAGTGCACGGCATTAGCGCCGCTATGCTGAAATACCAGCCTACATGGGCGGAGATTTGGCCTCAGGTGCGCGCCGCGCTTTCCAACAAATTGGTGCTGATTTACAATGCCGAGTACGATATTCGCTTGATGCGGCAGACTTCGGCTCTTTATGGCATTGAGTTTGATATTCCGGGGATGGAAGTGGGCGATTTGCTGGAGTTGTATTCCGAATTCAAGGGAGTGCGTGGTCAGGATGGGCAGATGCGCCGCTGGCGGCTTGAGCA
>JALUBW010000066.1 GCA_027044735.1 Anaerolineales bacterium | reverse complement strand
AGCTTGAGGATCTTTATCCGGAGGTGAAGGAACGGACGGCTTTCGTGGTGGGGGATATCACGGATGGGGAAAAGGTTGAGCGGGTGTTTGAAGAACACCGGCCCGAGATCGTCTTTCATGCTGCGGCCTATAAGCATGTTCCCATGATGGAATTCAACCCGGAAGAGGCCGTGCGGGTAAACATGTTCGGAACCTATTACGTGGCTTCCGCCGCCGCACGTTACGGGACGAAAAAATTCATCATGATCTCCACGGATAAGGCCGTGCGTCCCACAAGCATTATGGGGGCTACCAAAAGAATGGCGGAACATATCTGCCAGGCTTTAAATGGGGGGAATACGGAGTTTGTATCTGTACGCTTCGGGAATGTGCTGGGAAGTCGAGGATCGGTGCTTCCCATTTTTCTTGAGCAGATCAAAAAAGGTGGTCCGGTTACTGTGACCCATAAGGATATGGAGCGGTACTTTATGACCGTATCCGAGGCCGTGGCCCTGGTGCTTCAGGCTTCGGTGATAGGAAGAGGTGGGGAAGTAATGGTGCTGGATATGGGAAAACCGGTAAAAATCCTTGAATTAGCCGAAGAGTTGATAAGGCTTCATGGGCTTGAGCCTTATCGGGATATTGATATCAAATTCATTGGCCCTCGACCGGGAGAAAAGATTTACGAAGAACTTCTTACCGCGGAAGAGGGAACAGTTGCCACCTATCACGAGCGAGTCTTTATTGCTCGAAACAGTGAAAGATTTTCCCAGGAAGAAATAGAAAGGATCCTCAGGGAATTTCAGGCTTTACTTGAGAAGCGAGGAGAAGATCTGGCCCGAGAAGTAAAAAGAACACTTCAAAAATATGTTAAATTTTATCGTCCTGGGGATTTTTCTTCCTCTACCCGAGAGAAAGGCGGATAAAGGGACATTTCGCAGAATTATCGGGATAGTAAAAAAATTACGGGAGTGCCCTTTAGGGGGGATGCGGGTGGAAGATAGCAGGTGAATGGTTGCCTATTTCCGAGGATAGGGTAAGTAAGATCAGGATTTTCACTCCAAAGGAGGGAGTTATGAGCAGGGAGTTTAATGTGGCGGTAGTGGGGGCCACCGGAGCCGTAGGACGCATGATGATCCGGGTGCTTGAGGAGAGAAACTTTCCGGTGAAAAACCTCCGGCTTTTTGCCTCGGAAAGATCCCGAGGCCTAAAACTTAAGTTCCGCGGGGAAGAGATCCCGGTGG
>JALUBW010000065.1 GCA_027044735.1 Anaerolineales bacterium | reverse complement strand
GTGGCTCTCCCGTTCACGCCGGTGCCCATCACGGGGCAGACTTTCGCGGTGCTGTTGGTTGCCGCGGCGTTGGGGAAAAGGCGCGGCACCGCCGCGGTGCTGGCTTACCTCGCCGAGGGGCTGGCAGGCTTGCCGGTGTTTGCCGCAGGCGGCGGCGCGGCTTACTTGCTTGGGCCCACCGGCGGCTACCTGCTGGGCTTCGTCCCCGCCGCGTGGCTGGTGGGAGCATTTGCCGAGCGCGGCGCCGACCGCCGCCTCACGACCGCGTGGCTCGGCTTTCTGCTCGGAGAAGCCGCAATCTACGTCTTGGGCGCGCAGTGGCTGGGGTTTTTCGTCGGCTTTCGCAAAGCCCTCGCCTTAGGCGTGCTCCCATTCCTACTGGGCGATGCAATCAAAGCCATCGCGGCGGGGTTGCTCCTGCCAACACTTTGGCGCCTGCAGCGGTCAAACCTTTCTAACTATTGGGAGCAATCTGGTTAACCGACACAAAATAAAAGGTGCACTGAACCATCGCCTCATTGATCCACAAATCTCATCTTGCGTTATCTCTCCATACTTGATCTCTCCCTACCCCCGCTCCGGCGAGGCTTCGCCTTCGCTCAGCCCGCCGGAGCCGCCCCCTTCCCTCCCTTAGTAAGGGAGGGAAGGGGGCAGATGAGCCGAGCGCCAGCAAGGCTCAGCGGGGGATGGGTGAGATTTTGCCACAAGTGCAATAGATCGCACCTTTCGCAACAACTGAAATCTTGTTTGAAAATGCACTAGCCATTTAAACTTTCGCCACGGCATTTCGCTGTGGTAAACTTAGCATTTGGGAACGCTATTTGCTAACTTTGAGGTAACTACCTGCCCGTCCCGTAAGCGAAGGCAAACTCTCTTCACCGCGGAGCAAGTGAAGTCCACGCAGGTGGACTTCGCAACTTGTAGCCCGTGACTTCAGTCGCAGGGCACAAGCGGCGGCAGTTGAAACTGCACCTACTGCCTGCGAAGTCGCCCTACGGCGACTTTTGGGAAAGGCAAGCCCCAAAATAGCACATTGCACTCACACTCGCGTAGGTAACTACACTTTGAGGCTTATTTTTTAGGAGGTAGCCATGACAAAGAAATGGGTTTATCTGTTCACAGAGGTTGATGAGGCCGAAAAGTACGTCGGCGGCAATTGGGACGACGTGCGCGGCCTTTTGGGCGGCAAGGGCGCCAACCTAGCCGAAATGACCCGCATCGGCGTGCCGGTGCCCCCCGGCTTCACCATCACCACCGAGGCGTGCAACGCCTACTACGAAAGCGGCGGCAAGTTCCCCGAAGGCATGTGGGAGCAGACGCTGGAGGCTTTGCACAAAATTGAGGAAATGACCGGCAAGAAATTCGGCGACCCGAAAAACCCCCTGCTGGTCTCCGTGCGCTCCGGCGCTAAGTTTTCCATGCCCGGCATGATGGATACCATCCTCAACGTCGGCTTGAACGACGAAACCGCCAAAGGCATGGTGGAACTGACCAAAAACGAGCGGTTTGTGTACGACGCCTACCGCCGCTTGATTCAGATGTTCGGCTCGGTAGTGCTGGAAATTCCCGATGAAGCGTTTGAAGAGGCGCTTGAAAAACTCAAGGAAGAGAAAGGCGCAAAGGAAGACACCGACCTTGACGCCGAAGCCCTGAAGGAACTGGTGGAGCGCTTCAAAGCCATCGTGCGCGAGCACAAAGGCTTTGACTTCCCGCAAGACCCGCTGGAGCAGTTGCGCATGGCGGTGGAAGCCGTGTTCCGCTCGTGGAACAGCAAACGCGCCATTGATTACCGCAATGCCGCAGGCATTCCGCATGATTTGGGCACCGCGGTCAACATCGTGACCATGGTGTTTGGCAACATGGGCTGGGATAGCGGCACCGGTGTGGCTTTCACCCGCAACCCCAGCACCGGCGAGAAGGAAATTTGGGGCGAATACCTGCTCAACGCGCAGGGCGAGGATGTGGTCGCGGGCATCCGCACGCCTTCGCCCATCCAAAAAATGGCTGAAGAACTGCCCGAAGCCTACAAGCAGTTCTTGGACATTGCCGAAAAACTGGAAAAGCACTACCGCGACATGCAGGATGTGGAATTCACCATTGAGCGCGGCAAACTGTGGATGTTGCAAACCCGCACGGGCAAGCGCACCGCCAAAGCCGCGGTGAAAATCGCGGTTGACATGGTGAACGAGGGCTTGATTACCAAAGAGGAAGCGGTGATGCGCGTAACGCCCGAGCAGGTGGATACGCTCCTGCACCCGCAGTTTGACCCGCAAGAGGTGGAAAAAGCGCGCAAAGACGGTCGCCTGCTCGCCAAGGGCGTGAACGCCTCCCCCGGCGCGGCGGTGGGCAAGGTTTACTTTGACGCCGACACCGCCGAAAAGATGGCAAAAGAGCACGGCGAAAAGGTGATCATGGTGCGCCCGTTCACCAAGCCCGACGACGTGCACGGCATGATTGCTTCGCAGGGCATCCTGACCAGCGAAGGCGGCGCGACCTCCCACGCCGCGGTGGTAGCCCGTCAGTTCGGCATCCCTGCGGTGGTGGGCGCTTCGGCAGTGCGCATTGATTTGGACAAGCGCCAGATGACCATCGGCGACACGGTCATCAAAGAAGGCAATTGGATTTCCATTGACGGCACCACGGGCGAAATCTTCCTCGGCCAGATGCCCACCGTTGCCCCCAGCCTTGAAGAGCAAACCGAACTGATGACCTTGCTTGAATGGGCGGACGAAATTGCAGCCACTCCGGGCATCCGCAAAGCGCCCGAAGGCTGGCCGACCACTGGCTTGCAGGTTTGGGCTAACGCCGACTACCCCGAAGACGCCCGCCGCGCCCGCTCCTATGGCGCTAAGGGCATCGGCCTGGCCCGCACCGAGCACATGTTCTTTGAGCCCGAGCGCCTGCCAATCGTCCAGCGCATGATCCTCGCCGAGACGCCCGAAGAGCGCAAAGCCGCCTTGGACGAACTTCTGCCCTTCCAACGCGAGGACTTTGAAGGCTTGTTTGAGGCGATGGACGGCTTGCCCGTCATCATCCGCCTGATTGACCCGCCGTTGCACGAATTCCTGCCCTCGCTGGAAAGCCTGATTGAAGAGGTTGCCACCATGAAGGCCAAGGGCGAAACCGAGGGCTTGGCTGAAAAAGAGGCGCTCTTGGAGAAAGTGCGCGCCCTGCACGAAAGCAACCCGATGATGGGCTTGCGTGGCGTGCGCCTGAGCATTGTGATGCCCGAAATTGTGGAAATGCAAGTGCGCGCCATCTTTGAGGCCGCGTGCAACCGCAAAGCCGCCGGCGGCACGCCCAAGCCTGAGGTGATGATTCCGCTCACCAGCCACGTGAACGAGTTGAAGCGCATCCAGCCGCGGCTGGAGGAAATTGCCAAGAAGGTGATGGAAGAGAAAGGCGTCGCCGTGGAATACAAGTTTGGCACAATGATTGAAATTCCGCGGGCGGCGCTGACCGCTAAGGAAATCGCCGAGATCGCGCAATTCTTCTCCTTCGGTACCAACGACTTGACGCAAATGACCTTCGGCTACAGCCGCGACGACGCAGAGCGCAACTTCCTTGCTCTCTATGTGGAGCAGGGCATCTTGCCCGCCAACCCGTTCCAGACGATTGACCGCGACGGCGTCGGGCGGCTGATGAAAATCGCGGTGGAAGAAGGCCGCAGCACCCGCCCCGAACTGGAAGTGGGCATCTGCGGCGAGCACGGCGGCGACCCGGCGACGATTGAATTCTGTCACCTCATCGGGCAGAACTATGTCAGTTGCTCGCCTTACCGCGTGCCCATCGCCCGCTTGGCTGCGGCGCAAGCCGCCATCAAGCATCGGGCATAGCGCACGCAAAAACACAATTCGGCGAAAACGACCGGCTCCGCGGAGCCGGTCGTTTTTTTGTCGGATAAATGCCGCCCGCACTTGCCAAATCAGAGCAAATGTTCTATCATTACAACAGAAAAATTGCTCGTGAGGGAAGCATGGAAATTTTGGAAAGGCTATCGCGGCTTACGCCAGAGGCCGATTTAGACCGCGAAGCAGGCGAGGATGAAGCAGCGAAAAGGCCGATGCGCGCAGGCCCCATCTCGTGGGTAACTGCAGGGGGCAGAAAGATGCCGATCCTCAAGGCGCTGCTCACCTCGGCGTGCGAGCGCAACTGCGCCTATTGTCCTTTCCGCGCGGGCCGCGACTTCCGCAGAGAAACCTTCAAGCCGCACGAAATGGCCGCGCAAATAGAATTGCTGACGCGGCGCGGCTTTATCCGCGGCGTGCTCCTCAGCAGCGGCATCGCGGGCGGCAGCCTTGCCACCCAAGACCGCTTGCTAAAAACCGCAGCCATGCTCCGCCGAGGCGGCTACACCGGCTACATACACCTCAAACTAATGCCCGGTGCGGAGCAAGAGCAGATTTTAGAAGCAATGCGTCTGGCCGATAGAGTATCGGTCAATCTGGAAGCCCCAGGCGAAGAATACCTAAGCCGCTTAGCACCGCAAAAACAATTCTGGGGTGAACTAATAGCCACGCTGACCAAAGCGGCAAAGATCAAAGAAAACCTGCCGCCGCAGCAATACGGGCGCGAGCGATGGCCGTCTTTGGTCACCCAATTTGTGGTAGGCGCTGCAGGCGAAAGCGACCGCGACCTGATAAGTTGGAGCGCACGCCTGCTGCGCGAGGCCAACCTAAAGCGAGTGTACTATTCCGGATTTCGGCCTATAGGCAACACGCCGTTGGAAGGAAAGGCCGCCGAGCGCCCCGAGCGCGTCCGCAGGCTTTACCGCGCCTTTTTCCTCTTGCGCGACTACGGCTTTGCGGCAGATGAGTTATTTCCCGAAAACGCCGCTTCGCTACCTGCAGACGACCCCAAAGAATGGTGGGCAAAAACCCACCTCAGCCAAGCACCGGTTGAGGTGAACACGGCCCCGCCGGAAATGCTAATGCGCATTCCGGGAATAGGGCCTGCGCGGGCTGCGGCGATCGTCCGGGCGCGCAAAGAAACCAGCATCAGATCACTAACGCAGTTGCGCAAACTGGGCGTTCCCGT
>JALUBW010000064.1:12797-16601 GCA_027044735.1 Anaerolineales bacterium | reverse complement strand
CCCAAGCCGAGGAGAATTGGCCGCGCAACGGCTTCCCCACCAAAGGTGGCTCAAAATTCCGAGCGCCGAGGCCAGCACGGCTGAAGCCCAAATGGCGCTTGCACAGCCGCCAAACAAAACAAGCAGCCCAAGGACAAAAAAGGCGGCAAGCCCCAACACCGGCCAAAGCCCATAAAACCGCCTATGCAAAAAACGACAAACCGCGCCCGCAATTGCCCCAAATGCCAAAGCCGCAAGCAGCGCAATCCACCCCGCCAAATGCACCGTTGGGCTGCCCGGCAAAGGCGAAAACAAACGGTAAACCCACTCCCACACCCACAACCCTACCCCCACAACGAGAAAAACAGCCGTTAGGTAAGCAAAGGAAAGGAAAAGGACAAAGCGCGCCCTTTTCATGGTCAACTCCCCTTACAGGCAAAAAGCAGCGACCTTTCGGCTTTGTTTTACCGCAAAGGCACCTGCGAAGCAGCAAACTCAGGGCATTCGGCATACACGCCGCGATATTCCGGCGGCAGCAGGGCGGCAATGCGGCACATCACAAAGTCAATGTAATGCCGGCGCGCCGCCCGACGCTCCGCCCCCTTAGGCGGCAAGGGGGGCAATGTAAACGGTTTACCCACCCTAATCACCACCTCAGGCCGCTTGAAGTGCAAAGCATCGCGCAGATGGGCATCGGAAGTGCCCGTGAGGCCAACCGGCATTATAGGAATGCTACTAAGCCTATCCAGCACTTGCACAAGGCCGGGCCAGCCGCGCCGCAAACCGGGCACGTGCGAGCGGCCTCCCTCGGGAGCAATCAAAAGGGGCTTGCCAGCGCGTAGCACGGCTTCCATTGCGCTCAAAATCCGCCGGTCAACTTCGTGGCGGCGCACAGGCAAAGCCCCGTAAAGTTTCACCAAGTGCGCTTGCCAAGACCGGAAGAACACATCCAGCGCCGCCACCGCCTCCGGCGGCTTAGGCCAAAAAGCGGCCAACAATGGCGGCTCTAAAATGGAAACATGATTGTACGCAATCACATACGCACCGTGCCCCGGGATGTTTTCCCAACCAACACGCTTGACGCGAAGAAGCAACCGCGCAAGCACTCTAAACGCCCCCAACAACAAAACACGGTTCAAGCGCACATGCAGCGGGATGGAATAGGGCTTAGTCGGAGGATTTAGCATATCCCCTAACAAGCGCGAGCGCCCGCTGGAAGACCTGTTCGGCGTTCAATTCACTGGAATCCAACACAATTGCGTCCTGCGCCGGGCGCAGGGGGGCAACCGCGCGCCCGTGGTCTAAGCGGTCGCGCTCGCGGACGGCCTCCAAAATGTGCTCAAACGAAGCCCGCTCGCCGCGCCCCAGCCTCTGCAGGTAACGGCGGCGCGCCCTTTCTTCGGGCGAAGCATCAAGGTAGATTTTCAAATCGGCATCGGGCATCACCACTGTGCCAATATCGCGCCCCACCATCACAACCCGCCCCCGCTCGCCGATTTCCCGCTGCTTGCGCGTCAGCACCTCCCGCACGCCCGGGTGCGAAGCCACAACCGAGACTATCGCATCAACATCAGGGCGACGAATTTCCCAAGTCACATCCTCGCCGTTCAAGAGGACATCATAATCCCGCCCGTCGTCTTTGCTCGGCGGACGAACGTCAATCTGCAAATTGGCGGCAAGGTCAGTCAAGCGGTCAGCGTCCTCTGCCGGAATGTGACGCCGCAAGGCTGCCAAAGCCACAGCACGATACATAACACCCGTATCAAAGTAAAGGTAACCAAGCGCTGAGGCAAGGCGCTTTCCCAAGGTGGATTTTCCTGAAGCCGCAGGGCCGTCAATCGCTATGCGGAGGGGGCTTCCCATAAACTGCTCCTTATTGTGAAGGGTTATTTCTTCGCTCCGGCAAACAAATCGTTCCTAATCCACAAAACATCCGAGCGGCTTTCAAGCGTGCTCTGCCTGAAAGCAAGCCATTTCACGGCCTCGCGCAGGTTTGCAAAGGGGAAAACCGTGCGCGCCGCGACGCTAAAATCCTGCCCTGTGTAAGCCGCGCCTTTAGGCGGCTGGGCATTGCGAGCGGTTATGGCTGCTTCGGGCTTGGCGCGGGGCGGAGTGAAAACGGAGGCTTTGTAGGTGTGAAGGTTGTGAAAATCCCAAGCCAAAGCCGGGGAATTGGTGAGGTCTAAAAGCGTAAGGGTATCGGCGCGTCCGTGAACCCAATTGCCAAAATCGGCCACGGTGCGCTGAAGCAAGCGCACATTGGGCGAAGCGGGCTCGCCATACCAAAATTCTCGGGGGCGAGGGGCATAAGCCGCGCGGTACAAAGCACTCACATTCAGCACCAAAACAAAGACCACCGCGCCCCACGCAAAACCGGATAACGCCTCGTCAAGCGTCCAGCCCCATGCAAGCAATGCCGTGGCGGCCAGCATAAGCAGAAAAGTGAGGGCAATAAGCACCAACCTCGCGGTCGCCACCTTAGAGCCGGCAAAGGAATTGGCAAATCCGAAAGCATTTAGCAACACAAAACTAAAGAGCAAAAAGATGAGCACAGCATGCACTGAAGCCGCGGTGCTCGGCTTAGGCAAACGCGAAAGCGCCCACGCGGCCGCAAGCCACAAGGCCGGAAGAACCCACGCCAAGAACACCACAGGGCGCAGCGGATACACAAACAGCGCTATCAAGGCCGAAGCCAAGAAGATAAGCATCCCCCTCAGCCAACGCCTGTGCTCGGGCAATTCGCCGAATTGGGCGCGCCAAGCCAAGAACAGGCCAACCAGGGCCGCTCCCACCGCCAATGGCGAATAGGCCAGCAAAATGAAAACGGCTTCAAACGCCGAAACTGAATCTGCCCCCCTGCCAACAGAGACAAAACTCACAAGGCTATTGAGCGCCGCCCCCAACACCCCCGGCGACCAGTAAAACAATGTCCCAACAAGCACTAACGTCCAAAATCCCCCCTCAACCACCCGCTTAGAAAGTCTCGGCAAGCGCAAGCGCACCCCACCGAACGCCCATGCGAGCAAAGAGGCAATCAAAAGTATCAGCGCGCCGAACCAAAACGAGGGGCCAAAGAGAACGGCCAACACTCCCAAAGGCAAAGCGTATTCCCAGCGGTTATCTACCGCGAGCAAAAATGCCCCCATTCCAAGCAACAGAGCCGGTATTGGGCTGTTTGCCACCCGCGAAAGGGCTACCAATCCCGGGTCAAAAGCGAGGGCGCAGGCAAAGAACAATGCGGCAAGCCGCCCCAAGCGGCGGCGAAGAGGCCAAGCAAGCAAAGGAAGCAAGCCGCCAGCAAGGGCGGGCACCAAGCGCGCAATCGCATCGGTGCTGCCGAAAAGTAAAAACGCCAACGAGGTAAAAGCGGCCAAAGCAGGCCGAGCACCAAATACAGGATGAGCGCGTTTGGCCGCCTCTAAGGCAGTTAGGGCTAATTTTGCTTCCTGTGCGCTGAGCGGCGCATTTCCAAGCGCAGCAAGGCGCACGGACAAAGCCGCCAGCACTATCACGCCGTAAAGCAGCCGTTCGCTCTTTTGGGAAAGCCGTTCCATAAAACCTCACATCCCAAAGTGCTTGCCCACCCACTTGCAAACCCAAGAGGCTTGCTTCCACCAAGCCGTGGCCGTAGGCACAGCGTAATTATAACAGCCCCAGAAGCCACCCAAGCGCCGTTTCAACTGCTGCCGCGCCTATGGCGGCTCGCCATAACATAAAAACGAGCGCTTCTACAGCAACTATGCAAGTCCTATCAACAAGCAGTTACGGCCATGCCTCTTTTAAACCTCCAAGATGTGGATAATGGCCGAGAGTTACGGTATGATA
>JALUBW010000064.1:5635-12697 GCA_027044735.1 Anaerolineales bacterium | reverse complement strand
GACTGCTTCGGCGGCTACGCCGCCTCGCAGTGACACATCCGCAAAGAATTTTCGGATAGGTTCTAAATGCAAAGGGCATCTGCACCATGAAAACCATTTTCCCGAACTGTCACCGAGCACCTGCCCACGGCATAGTTGGCATGGCACTGGTTGCGGTTGCATGGCCGCTCAACTGGCTGTTGCCGGGGCTACGAACCCATGTTCTCTTCTTTCCATTGTGGCTCGGCTACGCGCTCGTCGTTGACGCACTGACTTTTTGCCGCGCAGGCACTTCACTTTTCACAAAATCGCGGCACAAATACGCCGAACTGTTCCTCATTTCAGCGCCTGCGTGGTGGCTTTTTGAAGCGCTAAACCTCCGCACACAAAATTGGCACTATGTGGGACGCGAATTTTTCACAAACACGCAGTACGCTCTCCTCGCCACGCTGAGTTTCAGCACTGTAATGCCGGCGGTGTTCGGCACGGCCAGTTTGATAGCAACTTTTGAATGGGTAAAACGTTTCAAAAGCAAATGGCTTCTGCGGCCGAGCAAGAAACTCACGCTGGGCGCTTTCCTTTCCGGCTGGCTAATGCTCGGCTTACTGTTCGGCTTTCCGCGCTATTTCTACCCATTTCTCTGGCTTTCGCTCTATTTCATCATTGAGCCTCTGAACATTTGGTTGAAGAACCGGCATTTGCTGGAGTGCACCCGAACCGGCGATTGGCGTCCCATCGCCGCCCTGTGGAGCGGAGTGCTGGTAACAGCCTTTTTCTGGGAATTATGGAATTACCATGCCTACCCCAAATGGGTTTACAGCGTGCCGTTTGTTGGGTGTTGTCACATTTTTGAAATGCCATTGCTCGGTTATTTGGGCTATTTGCCATTTTCGTTGGAACTTTACGCGCTGTACCACTTCGTGGTTGGCGCGCTGGGGAGGAAGAGGGAAACCTTTTTGACAAGCGCCCTTTGCCTTAAGAAAGATTAATGGCCTTGACAAGCCGCAAGGAGGCCGCGTAAGCCTCATCCGTTACCAATTGACTTTCCCCACCCTTTGACCTATACTCAAAATAGAGCAAGCGCGGCTACGGCAATGCAATAGCGTCACTATCCGAACCAAGCCCCGAATGTAAGTAGGAGGACGAAATGCCATCAGCCCCATCACGTGAAGAATCAAAACCAATAACAGAAGATACTTTTGTCAACGATAAAGGTGAAAAAGTACCCGACCGCGGCATGAACGCCGTAGAGCCCATAAAAGAACCGCCCGAAGGCGAGCAAGATGGAGGTATGCAAGCGGTCGCGCCTCTGGAGGGCAAAGAGTTGAGCGAAGGGGACCACGAGCCACAAACCCCTCTGCCTATTCCGGGCACAGATTCAATGCGCGGCGCTCCACTTTTTTCCGCCGACGCTTCCCTTCCCCCCGGGCCGGAACGAACCAGCGCGCCGCCGCCCATACCCGATGCCGAACCCACCCCCAACCCCGTTGTGGTGACAAAACTGGTTTCAATGCAAGAGATGGAAAGGCTTTGGAAACACATCGGCGAGATTGAAGGCCTGATAAAAGAAAAGGTCAACAACCTTGACATGGCGCGAGAAATGTTTGACGAATTGAGGGTTGCGCGCGCCTACCTAATGGCAGGGCGCGAGCACTACGAAGAAGCAAAGCGCTATGTGGACGAAGTGGAATACCGCATCACCCTTCTCCAACGGGTCCAAGAAGCCTCGCGCACGGTGGGATGGCGGCTTTTTTGGTATGAAATCGCGGCGCTTGTACTGCTGACCGCGGGATTGTTCGGCCTGCCTTATCTCGTCCACAAATACGCCCATTTGCTTGGATACAAAGAGACGGCCAACGCAGCGTTGGAAAGTGTGCTTTGGCTGGTAAACGGTGTCAAAAGCACATTGTGGGGCGGCCTTGGCGGGGTGACAGGGGCGCTTTACGCCTTGTGGAGGCATGTGGCGCGCGATCAAGACTTTGACCCGCAGTACCGAATGTGGTACTACACCAACCCCATCATGGGCGTGGTGCTGGGGGCTTTCATCTACCTTGTGATGGAAGCCGGCATAATCTCCATGACTACCGTCCAGAAAAGCGGCGAAATCGCAGCCGCCCCCATCTTCGTGCTGGCTTGGCTTTCCGGTTTCCAGCAAAACGTGGCTTACGATATTGTGCGCCGTTTGCTCAAAGTCTTCCAAGTTGGCGAAAACGGCAAGTCCAAATCCAGCCTAAAAGGCACAAGTGGCAAACCGGCATCGTCGTAAAGCCAAGATCTCTGCACAAACCCGAACAAACATCCAAAAACAACAGGCCGGGGCAAGGCATTTCCGGCCTGTTGTTTTTGATTGATCGCGAAGAGCAAAAATCGGTTAACGATAAAGGTAGCGTTGTTATGTCCGAACGCCCTCACTTATCCCCCGCCTCCTCGCTCGTGCTCGGCGGCTGCCCCCTTCTCTCTCCCAATGGGAGAGAGAAGGGGAGCGGTGCTGAGATTCTACCGAAGCACCCGTTCAGCCTCCCATGTTTTCGGAACTGCTCACTTTGCTCATAACCTTGCGTTTCAAGCGCAAGCCGGCGGAACGTACTTTCGCCCATAGCCGATAACGCTCTGGGCTAATTTCAGGCCGCTCGGGCAACGGCCCCGTCCATTGCGCCAAAAGTGCGCCCCAAGTTAGGCCACCGCCAAAGCCGACAAAAACCACATAATCCCCCGGCCTAAGCCGCCCGCTGTTTGCCGCTTCGGTTGCCGCTATCGGTATTGAAGCCGTGGAAGTGTTGCCGTATTTGTCCAAATTCACCACAAATTTATCCATCGGCAGTTTCAGCCTTTTGGCAGCCACTTCAAGAATGCGCACATTGGCCTGGTGGGGAATTATCAAGTTCACCTTTTCCAGCGGGAAACCGGCCTTATCCAAAACCTCGGTAACTCCCTCGGCCATCACCCGCGTCGCAAAGCGGAAAACAGGGCGGCCTTCCATGTGCACGTAATGAAGCCCGTGCGCCACGGTATCTGCCGAGGTTGGCAATTTGCTGCCTCCAGCAGGCAACATGAGCACGTCCGCTCCTGAGCCATCGGCGTGCATGATGGCATCTATGACGCCACCCGGCTCATCTGAAGCCTGAAGCACAAACGCACCAGCGCCATCTCCAAAGAGAACGCAAGTGTTACGGTCTTGCCAGTTCACAATTCGCGAAAGCGTTTCTGCCCCAATCACCAAGGCAGTATTGATATTGCCGGTGCGAATAGCCTGCGCCGCCATGTTGAGGGCGTAGATAAAGCCTGTGCAGGCCGCGGAAAGGTCAAACGCTCCGGCTTTTGTGGCCCCTATCATATCCTGCACCAAACAAGCCGTTGCAGGGAAAATATGCTCGGGCGATGAAGAAGCCACAATTATCAAATCAACATCCGGTGGGCGAACACCAGCCACTTTCAGGGCTTCAACAGCGGCATCGGCGGCTAATGTGGCCGTGCTTTCATCCGGGGCAGCAATGCGTCGTTCGCGAATGCCGGTGCGCGTCCTTATCCATTCATCGCTGGTGTCCACCATTTTGGCGAGGTCGTCGTTTGTCATCACGTGCTCAGGAACGGCCATGCCCCAGCCGGTTATGTGCGCATAACGGCTCATGAGTCTTCTCCTTTCCAACACCGCTAACCTGCAAGCAAAATTGCAAGGCGCGGGCAAAGGCTTCCGGCTTTATGGCTATTCGTTGAACTTAGCCAAAATTATGGTGCCATTATGGCCGCCAAAGCCAAATGAGTTGGATAAAGCATATTGCACATCGGCCCGGCGGGCTTCGTTGGGCACATAGTCCAGATCACATTCAGGATCGGGAGTCTCGTAGTTTATTGTGGGCGGGAGGATGCCATCACGAATTGCAAGGGCGGTGAACATAGCCTCTAACGCCCCCGCGCCTCCCAGCAAATGGCCGGTCATAGATTTTGTGGAAGAAACCGGTATTTTGTAGGCATGTTCGCCGAATACCGCTTTTATGGCCGCAGTCTCGCTTTTATCATTCAAGCGCGTGCTCGTTCCATGAGCGTTGATGTAGCCTATTTGTTCAGGCTTTAGGCCAGCGCTGGCCAAAGCATTGCGCATGCACAATGCAGCACCGCTTCCATCCGGATCGGGAGCGGTAATGTGGAAAGCATCATTGGTAACGCCGTAACCTACCACTTCGGCAATGATATTCGCTCCGCGCGCCTTAGCATGCTCCAAAGTTTCTAAAGCCAAAAAGGTGGCGCCTTCGCCCATTACAAAGCCATCACGGTTGGCATCAAAGGGGCGCGAGGCTTTTTGAGGTGCGTCATTGCGCTTTGAAAGTGCGGTCATCACCTCCAAACCGGCCATCGCCAGCGGCGTTACCACTGCATCCGCCCCGCCGACCAGCATCGCATCGGCATCGCCGCGGCGGATAACCTGAAATGCCTCTCCAACAGCATTTGTGCCGCTGGCGCAGGCGGCCACAACCGCAAAATTGGGACCGCGCAGGCCAAATTCAATGGCAATGAGGCCGGGGGCAGTATCGGCAAGCATCATGGGAACTAAAAACGGGCTCACGCGACTGGGGCCACGTTTGTCGTAAACGCGCACTTCGCGCTCAAAGGTGCTGATTCCCCCAATGCCGCTGCCGATCACCACCCCTACCCTGTCGCGGTCCATGTGCTCTAAATTCCAACCGGCATCAGAGACAGCCTGTCGCGCGGCAACAATCGCCAGTTGGGCGTATCTGTCAAGGCGACGGGCATCGCGCTTACTGAAATGCTCTTTAGGGTCAAAACCTTTCACCTCTCCGGCTATTTTCACTTTGTGCTCGCTGGTGTCAAACAAGGTAATATGGCCTATGCCGGAGCGACCGCTCAGGGCGTTTTCCCAACTGGTAGGCACATCATTGCCAAGCGGATTGATAGTGCCTAAACCGGTGATCACAACACGGTGCGATTCCATACAATTCTCCTTCTCAAAAAGTTAGGTTCGTGGTGATATAACACACACACGCAGGATTGGTTACAAAAATGCCCACGGAGACGAACTCCGTGGGCAAGCAAGAGAAAGGAGGGAGAAAGGTTTACTTATCTTTGTAGCAGAACCACCAATCGTAGCAATCGTATTTCTTGGGGCGTTCTTCGGCGGTTTTGATGTCGGCAGCCGGCGGGATGATGACTTTGTCGCCGATCAACTCGTTGTTAGGCCAGTTGGCCGGTATGGCGACGCCTTTCTCGTCGGAAAGTTGGAAGGCCTTGACCATGCGCAAAATTTCGTCCATGTTGCGGCCGAGTTCTTGCGGGTAGTAGAGGATGGCGCGCACAATGCCCTTGGGGTCAACAATGAAGACCGCGCGCACCGTGTTTGTGCCCTTGCCGGGGTGAATCAAGCCTAAAGTTTCGGCGACCTCGCCGGTGTCCGCAATGATGGGAAATTCAATCTTAATGCCCAGCTTTTCTTCAATCCACTCTTCCCACTTGATGTGGGAGAAGACTTGATCAACGCTAAGGCCGATAAGTTCGGTATTCAACTTGCGAAATTCGGGGTAGCGCTTTTGAAAGGCGTAAAATTCGGTGGTGCACACCGGCGTAAAGTCGGCAGGATGGCTAAAGAGGACAAACCACTTACCCTTGAAGGCATCAGGCAGGGTCAGTTCGCCGTGGGTGGTCACAACTTTTAGTTCGGGGAATTTATCGCCAATCAAAGGCATGCGTTTTTCGTCCATGGTGCTCCTCCTTTGCTGGAATTGGTATAAAGTTATCACGCTTCTAATCCTAACCTTCAGCGCTTCTTTTGTCAAGCAGAAAAAAACACCCGCGCCGCACATCTAACAATTTTCTAATGTGGGCATTCATGTTCCCTGTCAGTGCAACGCTGTGATGAATGTCACTAACACCGTTGCAACTAAATGCTAAAATTTAGTTGCTGAAAACGGCAATGGTGGTTGTCCTCCTTCTGAGTTGGTCGGTTATGCCCCAAGCAAGAAAATGCTTGGGGCATAACCGTTTAATCCCAAAATCCGCCG
Source organism: Anaerolineales bacterium (assembly GCA_027044735.1). GTDB lineage: Bacteria > Chloroflexota > Anaerolineae > Anaerolineales > DRMV01 > JALUBW01. Next base: position 6,707 of record JALUBW010000064.1, on the reverse strand, counting down.
TTATTGGCGGATTTTGGAAGAGAAGTTACTTGATGACGCCAAGAGCGCGGCCAACTTTGGCAAAAGCCTCAAGCCCTTTATCCAAATCTTCACGCTCGTGGGCTGCGGAAATCATCACTCGTATGCGCGCTTTGCCCTTAGGCACGGTGGGATAGCCTATCGCCATAGCGAAAACGCCTTCGTCAAAAAGGCGGCGGCTGAATTCTTGGGCAAGTTTTGCTTCGCCAAGCATTATCGGGGTTATCGGAGTAACGCTTTGGCCGGTATCAAAGCCCAAATTCTTCATTTCGCCTTTGAAATAGCGGGTGTTTTGCCAGAGTTTATCCACCAAATCGGTGGATTCTTCCAGCAAGTCCACCGCAGCAAGGCAAGCGGCTGTGTCGGGCACGGTCATAGCGGAAGAGAAGAGGAAAGGCCGACCACGCTGGCGCAACCATTCTACAATTTTGGCGTTTCCGGCCACAACACCCCCAACCACGCCAAAGGCCTTAGAAAGTGTGCCAACTTCAATATCCACCTTGCCGTGCAGGTTGAAGTGGTCAACAATACCGCGGCCACCGCGCCCCAGCACCCCTTCGCCGTGGGCATCGTCCACCATCAGGATAGCGTCGTAATTTTTCGTCACCTCGTAAATTTTGTCCAGAGGGGCAATGTCGCCATCCATGCTGAAAACGCCATCCGTGACCACCAAAGCATGGTTGTATTGGTGGCGGTGCTCTTTGAGTTTGGCCTCCAGATCCTCAGCGTTGCAATGCTCATAGCGGATTATTTGGGCGCGCGACAGTCGGCTACCGTCAATTATGCTGGCATGGTTGAGTTCATCCGAAAAGATAACGTCGCCGCGCCCCACCAACGCGGGGATTGTGCCCAGATTGGCGTTGAAGCCGGACTGGAAAGTGATTGCATCCTCAACCCCCTTGAAAGCGGCGAGGCGCTTTTCAAGTTCCACATGCAATTTCATAGTGCCTGCAATAGTGCGGACGGCGCCCGGCCCCACGCCATATTTTTCAATGGCCTCTTTGGCGGCTTGCACAAGGCGCGGGTGGTTTGCAAGGCCAAGGTAGTTGTTGGA
>JALUBW010000064.1:2139-5535 GCA_027044735.1 Anaerolineales bacterium | reverse complement strand
ACGGTCGTAAGAGCCGCGGAGCAAAGAAATGGAACTCAAAGACTTGATGGAAAAACTACCCCCAAAATATTCCGTGGCCGATAGGGAATTAGTGGAGCGCGCCTACCGCGTTGCCGCCGAAGCGCACAAAGGCCAAAAGCGTGCTTCCGGCGCGCCTTACATCCAACACTGCCTCGCCGTGGCAGAAATTTTGGCCGAATTGCGTATGCCGGCGGCTGTTGTGGCCGCCGGTTTGTTGCATGACACTGTTGAAGATACCGACTTGACCTTAGACGACATCCGCCGAGAATTTGGCGACGAAATTGCCGATTTGGTGGACGGCGTGACCAAACTTGTTTCCCTGCCGCGAGTCTCACGCCCTGAGCAAGAAGAAAAAGACAGCAGCGAAGAAGAAACACCTTGGGCTGAAGATGAGCGCAAGCGCAGGCTGATCCATGAATCACTCCGCAAGACTTTTTTAGCGATGAGCAAGGACGTGCGAGTGGTGATCATCAAACTCGCCGACCGACTGCACAATATGCGCACTTTGCGCTACCTGCCGCCACAAAAACAACGCCGCATTGCCAAACAAACGCTGGATATTTTCGCCCCGCTTGCTAACCGCCTCGGCATTTGGCAAATCAAGTGGGAATTAGAAGACCTCTCTTTCCGCTATGTAAACCCCCAAGCCTACAAGGAAATCGCCTCCAAACTCGCCGAGCGCCGCACCAAGCGCGAAGCCGAACTCAAGCGTGTAGTAGAACGCATCAAAGAAGTGCTCAAGCAAGCAAACATCAAGGCCCGCGTCACCGGCCGCCCCAAACACATTTACTCAATCTACAACAAAATGCGCCGCAAGGGTGTGCCGTTTGAAAGCCTGAGCGACATCCGCGGCGTCCGTATCATAGTGGACGATGTGCCCACCTGCTACGCCGTTTTGGGAATCATCCACACCACATGGAAGCCCATCCCCGGCGAGTTTGACGATTACATAGCAAACCCCAAAGAAAACTCCTACCAATCCCTGCACACCGCAGTGCTTTTTGAAGACGGCAAGACTTTGGAGGTGCAAATCCGCACCGAAGAAATGCACCAACGGGCAGAATACGGCATTGCCGCGCACTGGCGTTACAAGGAAGGCGTGCCGCGCGACGAAGATTTTGAGCGCAAGGTCAAATGGCTGCGCCAACTGATGGAATGGCAGCAGGATGTCTCAGACGCTTCGGAATTTTTAGAGGGGATGAAAACCGATGTGTTTGAAGACAGGGTGTACGTTTTCACCCCTCGCGGCGACATCATTGACCTGCCCGCTGGCTCTACGCCGATAGATTTTGCCTACCACATCCACACCGAAATCGGGCACCGGTGCCGCGGCGCCAAAGTAAACGGCAAACTCGTGCCGCTGAGTTACAAACTCAAAACCGGTGACCAAGTGGAAATTCTCACCACGCGCCGCGGCGGCCCAAGCCGTGATTGGCTCAACCCAAGCCTTGAAATGGTACGCACCCAGCGCGCCAAAGCGAAAATCCGCCAATGGTTCAAGCGGCAGGCGCGCGAGCAAAACCTTGCCCACGGAAGGGCGGCGCTTGAAAAAGAACTCAAACGCCTCGGCGCCGACAACGTTGACCTGCAAGAACTCGCCCGCACCCTTGGCTACAAAACAACCGAAGACCTGTACGTTGCAATTGGCTGTGGCGACCTCCCAATAAGCCGCGTTGTGCGAGGACTGGCAGAAGTTGAAAGCGCCTCCGAGGATTTCCGCCTTGTCCCCCACCCACAAAAACGCCCCGAAAGCGACGGCGAAATTTCCGTAACCGGCACCGGCGGGCTGCTCTACTCGCTTGCTAAGTGTTGCAACCCCGCCCCGGGCGACCCGATCGTGGGCTATGTAACCCGCGGGCGCGGCGTGAGCATCCACCGCCAAGATTGCCCCAACATCCTCAGCCTAAGCGACAAAGGCAGGCTCATACAAGTTTCATGGGGCAAACCGGCCAGCGCCTATCCGGTGCCCGTGCGGATATTAGCCTACGACCGCGAAAGCCTGATGCGCGATATCACCACCATCCTTTCCGACGAAGGCGTAAACCTTGAAAAGATCAGCATTTCCCAAAAACCGACCTCTTACGCCCAAGTGGTGATAGACCTTGTGCTGGATGTGCGCGACATTGAGCAACTTAGCCGCCTGCTGACGCGCATAGAAAACCTGACCAACGTAGTCCAAGCCTTCCGCAAACGCGGAGGGTGATTTGGAGGAAAGAATGCCCAAAGCAAAGCCGCACTCCAAAACCACCGAAACGAAAAAATGCCCCTGCATACTTTTAGCAATTGCCGTGGCGCTTGCTGCTGCGATAGCGGCCGCGTCATGGTTCGCCCTGCGCCCCGCGGCCAAACCGCCCACCCCAACCCCGGGCGGGCATCTCTACAACCCCTACATCAACGTGCCCCACGGGCGCGGCGGCATTCCCTACCTCGGCAAGCCAAATGCCAAAACTACAGTGGTGCTTTACGAAGACTTTGGCTCGCCCGAAATGCGCGATTTCGTACTCAACCAAGAGCCTGCATTTGTACACGGCTACGTTGTTCCCGGCTTCGTGCGGCTGATGGTGTACGATGTGGGCATCACCTCGCCCAAAGCGGCCTCTGCCGCCGAAGCCGCCGCTTGCGCCGCCGACCAAGGCTATTACTGGGATTACCGCAACCTGCTATTCCACAACCAAGGCAAGGTAAACTTCAACCGCGACGGCTTCATTGCCCTCGCCAAAATAGCAGGCTTGGACGTGGATTCTTTCACCCGTTGCTATGACCTCAACACCCACCACGCCGACGTCCAAGCCCGCACCAAAAATTCCCAAGAAATGGCAATCACCCGCTTCCCCACTTGGGACATCGGGCGCAAACTTTACGAAGGTGTAGCCAGCCTTGAAAGCAACGACCCTAACCATCCCGGCCTGCGCCAACTTTTGGCGCCAATCCTCATGGAGGCAATGCAAAAATGAAAGCAACGAAAACTTACTGGGCTTCGGTGGTGCTCGCACTGATAGGATTGGCAGACGCCACATACCTCACCCTCCTCAAATTCACCCACCACGAATCTGCCTGCATGGGCGTTGGCGATTGCTACACGGTCAACACCAGCAAATACGCCACTATCCACGGAGTGCCGATTGCCCTGCTCGGTGCGCTGGCTTACCTTGCCATCCTATTCCTCTTTTGGGCTGAGCGGCATACCGATTGGGGCAGGGAATATGCCCAACTGGGCGTGTTTGGTTTGGCCTTTGCGGGCGTGCTTTATTCGGCATACCTCACCTACCTTGAAGCCGAGGTCATTCACGCCTACTGCCCTTACTGCTTACTTTCGGCAACAGTCTTGCTTTTTTTGCTCATTTTGGCTATCATTCGCCTGCTCAAAGAGCCGCC
>JALUBW010000064.1:0-2039 GCA_027044735.1 Anaerolineales bacterium | reverse complement strand
CAACAAATGCGGCTAAGCCGTTTGTTCGGACAGATGCAGAAAGAAGCGCCGCGCTTCGCCCCCGATGACGGGCGGCACTGGTTGGAGCGCGGCGCTTTCGTTTTCCACTACGAAGACGGAAGCCACGCGTGGCTTCCCTTGGGCGAGCGGCTGCTCGCCAAACTCCGCGCCTACCTTGATTCTGCCATCGCTGAGGTAAGCCCGCAAAGCACACAACTGCCTTGGCTTGATTCCCCCGCCGATGCTCTTGCCAAACTCCCGCGAGGCTTGGAGGCGATGCTGAGCGCGCACATTTCATCCTACCGCCACCTGCCAGTGGCGCTTTTGCACCGCTCCGCTGAAATGATGACACTGCTGGCGCTGACGCCCTCGCCCGAAAGCGCGGTGATGCAATCCGCCGCGGCGCACGACCTCTGGCAGCAAACGCTCAACCACCTCGGCCTGCTTCTGCTCCCCGGCGAGGGCGCGCCACTGCACCCGGGCCGCGTTCGCATTGGCTTTGCGCCTTCGTCGGTCGGGGAAGAAACGCTCACTTGCTCCATGTGCGGCTACCGCGCCCTAAAGCCTTGGGCGCGCCGCCAAAAGCCCCGCCCACAGCCCGAAGAGCCTAAACCGCGCACCGCCGTTCCGACGCCCGAAGCGAACACCATCCGTGCCCTCGCCGACTTCCTCGGCGTGCCCGAAAGCAAAACTGCCAAAGCCGTCTTTTTCAGCACGGTTGAGCCAAAGCCGCGCGTGGTGTTCGCGGTTGTGCGCGGCGACATGCAGGTTTCGGAAGCCAAAATCGCCCGCTTGCTCGGCGTGGACGCGCTTCAGCCGGCAACCGAGGAGCAAATCCGCTCCGTCGGCGCTGTGCCCGGCTATGCTTCGCCTATCGGAGTTCACGATTGCATCGTGGTTGTAGATGACCTTATCCCACACAGCCCAAACCTTGTTGCAGGAGCGAACAAATCAGGCTATCATTACATCAACGTCAACTACGGGCGCGATTTCCAAGCCGATTTTGTAGCCGACATTGTGAAAGCAGAGGCAGGCGACCCGTGCCCGCGGTGCGGCGCTCCGCTCAGCGCCGAGTTTGCCCTGCCGGTGGTGGAATCGTGGCCCTTGCGCACCGAGGCGACCTACCTTTCCCGTGAGGGCAAGGAGCAGGCGCTTGGCGTTGCGCTTGCTCGCGTGGACTTGTATGCCGCGCTGGTCGCTTTAGCGGCAAAGAGCAGGGAAGGCGCAGGCTTGGCATGGCCGCGGCGGCTTGCCCCTTACGATGTGCATTTGATTGCCCTGCGCGGCGGCGAGGATGCTGCTGAGGAACTTTACCGCACATTGCCGCAGGCGGGCTTTGAAGTGCTTTACGACGATCGGCAGGCGAGCGCAGGCGTCAAATTCGCCGCTGCCGACTTGGTGGGCTTGCCGTGGCGCGTTACCGTTGGCAAACGAAGCCTCGCCAACGGCGGTGCGGAGGTCAAACCCCGCCGTGGCTCCCCCACCATCGTCCCGCTTGAAGCCGTGGCGGATTTTATTGCCAGTTCTGGATGAAAGGTAATTACCTGCGCGGGTGCGGGTGCAATATGCCATTTTGGGGATCGCTCTTCTCAAAAAGTCGCCGTAGGGCGACTTCGCAGGCCGTAGGTGCAGTTTCAACTGCCGCCGCTTGCACTCGGCGACTGAAGTCGCTGGCTACCAGTCGCGAAGTCCACCTGCGTGGACTTTTGCTCACGCCGCACCGAAGTGTTTGCCCCCGCTTACAGAGCGGGTAGGCAGTTACGATGAAAGCATCTTTAGTGCATAATCAACCCTGATAGCTGGTTTAGGCCCTTTGCAACTTAGCGCCCAAATTTTTGATCTCTCCCTACCCCCGCTCCGGCAGGCCTCGCCTTCGCTCAGCCTGCCGGAGCCGCCCCCTTCCCTCCCTTACTAAGGTTCAGGGGCGGACAGTCGCCCCTGAAAGGAAGAAAAAGAGGAAGTTATGTGTTATTTTGGCGGCTTCGCCGCCAAAATAACACCACGCTTTCTCTCTTTTCCTCTCCGAGAGGCGGGAAAAA
>JALUBW010000063.1 GCA_027044735.1 Anaerolineales bacterium | reverse complement strand
GCCAATACGGTTTTCCGCCAAGCCTCACGAGAAAAGGGCAGAAGGAGTTGATAAGGTGCTGCAGCATCGCGGGGCTTTAACTCGCCCATCAAATCTGCTTTAGCCAATCCGCGCGCTGGGAGACGAACCCGAACCTGCCCATCGGCGGACACGCAGACAAACTTCTGGGTTTGGGCATCAAAGGTGATTTCGATCATCTGGTTCGCTAAAGCCCGTGTCGCGTTATAGCGCTGTCCACCCAGGCTGAAGATGCCTTTGGCCGTGGTTCGGCGATACCATTTACCTTTCGCCAAATAGGCATACACGCGCGCCATATCCAACATTTCTGCTTCCCATTCCGGGCGGTATTCCCGTTTGGAATGAGCCGCGTCGGGAAAGACGACCAGCGGCGGTTTGCCTTGGAGCGAGCGAGACGGGTAGTGCTGGTTGAGGAAATCGCACCGTGCCCAAAGCGCTTTTTGCAAGCCAGCCACACCTTGCTCCTGAAAATCCACGCCTCGGACGGCCTGGTTGAAGAGTGTTTGATGCTGACGTTCAATGCGGCTGTGTTCCATAGGGGGTGGTTTGGCGATGAAGCGTACCTCCACCCCTAACCCGATCAGCCATAAATGCAACAGACTGGGGAAGGGTGAACGGCTGCTGTTATCGTAGAACACGCTGTCGTGATCTAAACTGATGCGTTCGGGCAAACCGTGTTGGGTGAACGCCCGCCGCAAGATCAGTTGATAATCCGCCCGGCTGGGATGGGATGTGCCCAGGCAAGGCAGGCTGTCAATCTTCAAACCGCTGTAGACATCGCCGATGTTGATCAACGACACTTTTCCCAGCCCTTTCACCTCCACCACGCCTTGAGCATCCATTTCCCATTCTTCGTGAGGCTGCTGGACTGTTTGAGGGGAAGGCTGGGGCAGGTTTTGGTGCTTGTCATAGCGTCGCACCTTGCCCTGCTCCTTCAAATAGGCAGCAATCCGAGAGCGGCTTGGCAAACGTTGACCTGCGAAGCGGGAATCGGCCTTGAGTTCCGTCAGGATGGTAAGCGGCCCCCAGCCGGGATGTTCATCCCGCAACGCATCCACCGCTTGGCGTACTTCGGGAGGGAAACTGCTCAAAGCACCGCTTTTAGGTCGCCCCATCTCGGAAACCAGGCCAGCTCGCCCCTGATGTTGCCCTCGTCGCCGCCACTTGCGCACCGTCCAAACGGACAGCCCCAATTCCTCGGCAATGACGCTGTCCTTCGC
>JALUBW010000062.1 GCA_027044735.1 Anaerolineales bacterium | reverse complement strand
AGGCTGAAGCAAATGAAACAAAAGCTGGACAGGCGTTTAGAATTGTAGATAATAATAATAAATCTCTAAAAGTTGTGGGGCAAAAAGGAGGAGATGATAATCTCTCTATCATTGGAAAGAGTGTAAAAGTAACCTTTTATAGAAATAAAATAGCGGGAGAGAGCGTAACTACTTCTGTTGAGCAAGGTGCAGATGCAAATGATGATAGGAATCAAAGCATTGCACTTAAACTTAACAAAAAAGCAGAATATGATAGCTTTGTTATAGAGTATCTTGGTAGCGATAAAGCCTATGCGCCTGTTACTGTAAAATTTCCAAGTGATAAAAATATGAGCGTTGAACCAGCAGATCCAGAGAAAATCGAGGTTTATGCCGGTACCCTTGATGGTAAGTATGTTAAAGTAGAAAAAACTGATCTCGATAAAGTCAGCGCTATTACAGTAGATCTTAACCAAAATGAAACTGTAGCTTTTGATGCAAATGAGAGTAATGTAACTACTTCAGGTTTGAATAACCTCTATTTAGTTGCATTAGAAGATACTTTTGGCAATGCTATTGAGCAAGGACAAGTAAGTATTACTGCTCCAAAAGCAAATAGCAATAATACGCAAAACCTTGAACTTAATGGCTCAAATGTTGTAGATTTTAACTATAGTAAACTTAAGAGTGATGTTCCTACGACAGACACTATTACTATAAGTGCTGCGCTTGTTGACGCAAAAGAGATCAATGTAGATATCGTTAACAACAAGCCGGTATTGAAAAAGATTGAGCCATCTTTTGTGAAAAATGCTGTAATTAGGGGAAGCTATATTCCATTTGGTGTAACTGCATATGATCAGTTTAACAAGAAGATGTCAGATACACTTGTGCAAGTTGTTATTTCTGATCCTACAAAAGTAAAAATTTACGGCTTGAATAATGGTGATGTTAATACAAAAGATGAGATTGTAAGTGGTAAAGATATTAATACAAGCAGAACTTATGTTGTAAAAGGCGTTAACATTGGAAGCACAGTGCTTACATTTAGAAATGTTGCAGGAACTGTAACACAAGATCAAGAAGTAACTGTTGTAAATAAAGTTAAAGAAGAAGCAAGCAACAATACTGTAACCGGTGCATTGACTTTTGTAAAGGGTAAATGGAATCTAGTAACTACTCCAGTTCCAGCTCCTATGCCAAAATCTAAGCTTTCAAGTATCACAAGCTATGATCTTTATCTCTATAATGGTAGTGGTTGGG
>JALUBW010000061.1 GCA_027044735.1 Anaerolineales bacterium | reverse complement strand
CAGTCGCCGTTGTAAACGGCCAACACGGTGGCATCATGGCCGCCGGTATCCACAATGCGCTTCAGGTCTTTGTCGGGGTCAATTCCGGCGCCAAGCATCATCAACTTGGGCATAACCCAACCGGAAGTGGATTCGGGGTCAGGGCGGCAGAAAGTCTTGCCCACCAAGTCCTTGAGCGATTTGATGCCGGTATCGGGGCGGGTAATAATTTGGCCGGCGTAAGAAGTAGAACCGTAGCGCACCGAAGCGAGGGCAACATCGGCGCAGCCCTTCTTATGGGCAAGCACGTAGCCAAAGGTGTTCAGCGCGCCCATCTGCGCCTCGCCGCTGCACATAGCCTCAATTTGCGCCGAGTAGTCGGTGGGGATCTTGGGCTCAATCACAATGCCGGTCTTCTCTTCAATGTATTGTGCGATCGGCTTAGCGCCCGTCATAACCTTTTGGGTGTTTTGCGAGGGAGTGAGCACCCAAATTATCGGATTTTCGGCAGTGCCGAGTTTGGCGGCCTTAGGCGCCTGAGTTTCCGCAGGCTTAGGCGCAGCGGTGGGAGTGCTCTTGCCACACGCCGCCAAAACCGTGGCCGCTAAAACCAACAAGGCCAAAACGAGATACAAAGTGCTTCTTTTACGCATTTTCTCCTCCTCGGAAAGGTGAGATTGGATAAGGCGAGGCTTCACGCGAGCCTCTGCACTGTTATATTACCCGAATTCGCTAACGCAAGCAAGGATAAAACCGCCCAAATTCTCAACTTAGAACCCACCCAAAAAATTTTTGCGGATGTGTCACTGCGAGGCGGCGTAGCCGCCGAAGCAGTCTCCTGACCAGTAAAAAGGGGATTGCTTCGCCCCTACGGGGCTCGCAATGACACCATCACGGGATTTTTCGGATAGAGTCTTAGTGCTCCCCCCATCAAAGCGCATTTTGCCCGCAAACCAAAATCATGCTATACTAATTACAAGACTTACGCAGTTGCTCTTAGAAGCACACGTTTTCATGTCATGGCGAGCCGCCATAGGCGGCGAAGCCATCCCCCAGACGGGGGGGAGGCCGCTTCGGCGGTCTACGCCCGCCTCGCGGTGACATAATGCAAGGGAACCGCGTAACTCCTGTAATTACAGTGCGGGGGTTGGCGTTATCAGACAATTTTTCCGCTTTCAATCCTAAGGAAGGAGGCAACACATGGCCGTATACGATTATCAATTACTGCTAAAGCGGCTCCTTCAACATGGGGTCAAATGGTATCCAAAGCAAAAAATCGTGTATCGCGACAAAATGGAATACACCTACGTAGACCTACGCGACCGCGTCCTCAAACTGGGCGCGGCTTTGCGTTCCTTAGGCGTCACAACCGGCACTAAAGTGGGAGTGATTGAGTGGGATAGCCACCGCTATTTAGAGATGTACTTCGGCATTCCCGGCATTGGGGCGGTGCTTCACACAATCAACCCGCGTTTAGCGCCAGCCGATTTGGCCTACACCGTCATTCATGCTGAAGATGAAATCATCATCTTCCACGAAGATTTCCTCCCGCTTGTTGAAAAACTTGCCCCCACTCTCACCACAGTGCGGAAATACATCATAATGACCGACGGCGAAAAGCCGCCCAAAACCAACCTGCCGGTGCTGGAATATGAAGAGTGGATTCATAGCGTAGAACCGCTTGAACATTTACCCGACTTTTCCGAAAACACGCAAGCAACGCTGGCTTACACCACCGGCACAACCGGCAAGCCCAAGGGGGTCATGTTCACACACCGGCAGTTGATGCTGCATACCCTTGCCGCTGGTGCGGCTATAGCAGCCTTGGGCGATAACTGCGGTTTCCGCAAAAACGATGTTTACATGCCGCTGACGCCCATGTTTCACGTCCACGCTTGGGGAGTGCCTTACCTCGCAACCATGCTCGGGGTGAAACAGGTTTACCCGGGACGTTATGAGCCTGAGATGATCCTCAAATTGGTGCTTACCCACAAAGTGACCTTTAGCCACTGCGTGCCGACCATTTTGCAGATGATAGTGAACGCTCCGGGAATTGAGCAATACGACTTGAGCAATTGGAAAGTGGTCATCGGCGGTGCACGCCTGCCAAAAGGATTGGCTAAGCGCGCCACAGAACTGGGCATCAAGGTCTCGGCGGGCTACGGCATGTCCGAAACCGCGCCTATCCTCACCTTAGCCATGCTCAAACCCTACATGGAATCTTGGGACGAAGACAAAAAACTTGATTACCTGATTAAAACCGGCGTGCCCGTGCCGCTGGTGGATTTGCGGATTGTTGACCCTGAAGGCAACGAACTGCCCCACAACGGGCGCGACAAAGGCGAAATTGTGGTGCGCTCTCCGTGGCTTACCCCCGGCTATTACAAAGACCCCGAGCGCTCAGAAGAACTTTGGCGCGGCGGCTGGCTTCACACTGGCGACGTTGCCGTGATGGACAAGCACGGCTACGTCCAAATAGTAGACCGCCTGAAAGACGTTATCAAGAGCGGGGGCGAGTGGATTTCCTCGCTTGAACTGGAAAACCTGCTCAGCCTGCACCCCGCCGTTCTGGAAGCCGCCGTTATCGGAGTCCCCGACCCCAAATGGGACGAGCGGCCGCTGGCAATTGTGGTTCTCAAGCCCGGCCAAACGGTGGATGCCGACGGCCTCAAACTCCATCTCAAGCAATTCGCCGACCAAGGCGTCATTACCAAATGGGCTATCCCCGAGCGCTATGAATTTGTGGAAAGCCTACCGAAAACCAGCGTCGGCAAAATTGACAAAAAAGTGCTGCGAGCCAAATTCGGCGCAGCGTAAAAGCAAGAGTGGGGTGGGTTCATGCCACCCCACTGAGTTACTCCACCGAGGGTGAAAACATGGAAACCATCACGCTTGGCAACACCGAAATTCGCATTTCGCCCTTGGGGATCGGCACATGGGCATGGGGCGACCGGTTCTTTTGGAATTACGGAAGCGAATACAGTGCAGATGACGTGCGCGCCGCCTTCGCCGCAGCGGTGGAAGCGGGCATCAATTTCTTTGACACCGCCGAGGTTTACGGCATGGGGCGCGCCGAGCGCTTTTTGGGCGAACTCGCCGCACAAACAACAGAACCAGTGGTGATCGCCACCAAATTTTTTCCATTCCCGTGGCGGGTGCGCCGTGCGGCAATGAAGCGTGCCCTGCGCCTCAGCCTCAAACGCCTTGGCAAAGAAAGCGTTGACCTTTACCAAATCCATTTCCCTTGGCCGCCGCGCAGCCCCGACTTTTGGATGCGGGCTTTGGGCGAAATGGTGCGTGAAGGCTTGACCAAAGCCGCCGGAGTTTCAAACTTCAACGCCGAGCAGATGCGGCGCGCCCACGCCATCCTCGCGGCGCAAGACATCCCTTTGGCCTCAAACCAAGTGCACTACAGCCTGCTGCACCGCGCACCCGAAACAAATGGCGTTTTAGCCGCCTGCAAAGAACTTGGCATTACGCTAATCGCCTATAGCCCGCTGGAAATGGGCTTACTGACGGGCAAATACTCGCCCGAAAACCCGCCGCGCGGCATCCGCTCGCGCCGCTATTCCAAGGGATACTTGGCACGTATTCAACCACTCATCGGGCTGATGCGCGAAATTGGGCGCGCCCACGGCAACAAAACTCCCGCCCAAGTAGCCCTCAACTGGGTAATCTGCAAAGGCGCAGTCCCAATTCCGGGAGCCAAAAACGCGCACCAAGCCGAAAGCAACGCCGGCGCGCTCGGCTGGCGCCTGACCGAAGACGAAATCATCGCGCTGGACAACGCCAGCGCTCAACTCCAATAGGAGAACGGCCAATGAGCGACTACCGCTTTGAAGTGATAGACCTCAACTTCCAAAACGTGCCGCACACAATTGCGGTTTACCTTTTCCGACATGAGAAAGGGATAGCGCTGATAGAAAGCGGCCCCGGCTCCACCGTCCCGGCGCTTGAAAAGGCGCTGAAGGAGCGCGGCTACACTTTTGCCGACATCACCGATGTGCTCCTCACCCACATCCACTTAGACCACGCCGGGGCAGCGGGCTTTCTGGCGCAGCAAGGCGCAACCATCCACGTGCATCCGGTCGGCGCGCCGCACATGATCAACCCCGAAAAACTGCTCAAATCGGCCGGAAGAATTTACGGCGACATGATGGACACCCTCTGGGGTGAATTTTTGCCCGTTCCGGAAGATAAAATTCACATCCCGCAGGATGAAGAAGACATCGTGATTGGCAACCTGCGCTTCACACCGCTTGACACGCCCGGACATGCCTACCACCACTACGCCTACATGTTTGAAGGCGTGTGCTTCAGCGGCGACATTGGCGGCGTGCGCCTGCCCCTTCCCAATGGGATGAAACACCTGCGCCTGCCCATGCCACCGCCCGAATTCCATCTTGAAAAATGGCGCGAAAGCCTGCAACGCCTGCGCGAGGCGAAACCTTCTGCCATCGTGCCCACCCACTTCGGCCCCTACGAAGATGTAGACTGGCACTTGGACGCCATCGCCCGCGAGTTGGACGACGTTGAAGGCTTTTTGGAAGCGGTAATGCCCCAAGAGCCAAGCATCGAAGAATTGGAGCGCAAACTTGAAGCGTGGGTTTTGGAAAAGAACCAACGCGATGGGATTGACCCCGAAACCCACCATGCCTACGAAACCGCCAACCCAACGTGGATGTCGGCGACAGGGCTGGCTCGCTATTGGAAAAAATTCCGTATGCCCAAAGAAGGCCAGTCATAGCGTGGGTGAGCAAAATCACAATCAACGCCTTGGGCGCAAAGGAGAAGACTTGGCCGCGGCATACCTCCAACGCCGCGGCTACCGCATTTTGGCGCGCAACGTCCGCACCCCCTACGGCGAAATTGACCTCATCGCCCAAAAAGGCGGGCAATACATCTTTGTGGAAGTCAAAACGCGCAGCAACGCACGCTTTGGCTTGCCCGAAGAAGCCATCACGCCGCGAAAATGGCAACACATGGTTGATGCCGCGGAGTACTGGCTGGCCGAAAACACAAACTCCCCACTCTCTTGGCAAATAGACGTGGTGGCTATACTACTCCCGGCCAATGATAAGGCGGAAATCCGCCACTACGAAAATGTGCAGTTCGCATAAACGCATAAA
>JALUBW010000060.1 GCA_027044735.1 Anaerolineales bacterium | reverse complement strand
GCACTGACCTCGCTTTTGGGTTTGGCGATTTTGTGGTATGCTCCCTTCTTGCGCGTTCACACTGTTCGCGTAGCCAAAACCCGCTACCTCCCGCCCGCCAAGGTTGCCGTGGCGCTTGCCGTTGAAGGCTGCCCCGTGGCCTCCCTTGACCCGCGGGTGCTCAGGTCTATGCTCTTGCGCCGTTTTCCCGCGCTTTCTGCGGCGCAAGTGAGCGTTGGGCTTTCTTCGGTAGTGAAAGTGAAAGTTACCGAGCGCAAGCCAGTGTTTGTTTGGCGCATGGGCAAGCGCACGCTTTGGCTCGCCGAAGATGGCACCGCTTTCACCCCGCCGCTTTCCCATGCCCCTAAAGGGCTTGTCATGCCCAAAGTTCAGGCCTCCACCTTGCCGGACGGGGCGCGGGAAATCAGGCCGGGTTTGTGGCGGATGCTGAGCCCGGAGCAGGTTCGCCAGTTGCACACTTTGGCGCAGAGCCTGCCCAAGGGCACCACTTTGGTCTTCCACAAGCGCTATGGCTTGGGATGGCGAGCGCCGCAGGGTTGGCAGGTTTTTGTTGGCGAAAACATCACTCAGATGGATAAGAGGTTGGCCGTTTATCAAGCACTTTCTAGTTGGTTTGAGGCAAACGGCATAAAGCCGGCGATTGTGAGCCTGCAATCGCTACAAGCCCCTTACTATCGTATGGAGCCGTGAATGGAAGCGCCCGTTGTTGTTGGAATTGATGTAGGCACCACCAAAGTCTGCACCTTGGTGGCCCGTTTGGAGCCAGAAGCGCCGCACGTGCTCGGCGTGGGGATTGAGCCTGCCCGCGGCATGAACAAGGGCATGGTGGTGGATATGCGCGCTGCTTCGCATTCCATTGCCCGCTCGGTGGATAAGGCGGCGCGCACCGCCGGTTTGGAGATTGCTTCGGCTTTGGTGAGCCTCGCGGGCTCGCATGTTAGCGGCGAAATCAGCCGCGGCGCCGTTGGCGTTTCGGGCGGTGTGGTGGATGTGCGCGACGTCCAGCGGGCAGTGGAGGCGGCGCGCGCCATCGCTGTCCCGCACGACCGCGAAATCGTCCACATCATCCAGCGCACTTTCAAATTGGACGACCAAGAGGATGTGCGCGAACCCGTGGGAATGCACGGCTACCGCCTTGAGGCTGAGGTGCACGTCATCACGGCTTCCAAATCTTCGGTTGCCAATTTGCGGGAATGTGTGCAGTCTGCTGGCGTTGAGGTTTCGCACTTTGTGCTCAACCCGTTGGCATCGGCAGAAGCGGTTTTGACCGACACCGAGCGCGAAATGGGCGTTGCTGTGTGCGATGTTGGCGGCGGCACTACCGACATTGCGGTTTACATCGGCGGCGACGTGTGGCACACTGCCGTGATTCCGGTCGGCGGCAATCACGTTACCCGCGACCTCGGCTATGTTTTGCACTTGCCGCTGGACCGTGCCGAGGAACTCAAATTGCGCTACGGCCACACTTTGCCCGATGTGGTGCCGCAGGATGAAAAGGTGACGGTGAAAACCTTTGGCGAGGGCGAGACGGTGCAGGTTTCGCGCTATGAAGTGGCGCAAATCATTGAAGCGCGGGTGCGTGAACTCCTTCAGATGATCCGCCATGAATTGCGGCGCTCGGGCTACGAAGGCTTGTTGCCCGCAGGTGTGGTTTTTACCGGCGGCAGCAGTTTGCTCGCGGGCTTCCGCGATGTTGCCGCCGATGAATTGGAAATGCCTGTGCGCATTGCCAAGCCCGGCAAGGTTACGGGAATGGTTGACCGTTTGCGCACACCGGCATTCGCCACAAGTGTTGGTTTGTTGCATTGGGCGCGGCTGTTGCAAACTTCGGCGGTGGAAGAGCCCCCCAAACACCGCCCCGATTTCGGAGAGCAACTGAAGCGCTTCTTGCGTTCGCTTTTACCGTGATTTCCCGCAAGGGAGGAGGAGGCTTGTTATGGAACAAATGTTTGCCAATCCACAAGGTGAATCGTTTGCCCGCATCAAAGTGGTGGGTGTGGGCGGCGGCGGCTGCAATGCAGTCAACCGCATGATTGAAGAGGAAGTAAAGGGAATTGAATTCATCGCCATCAACACCGACGCTCAGGCTTTGCTCTTCTCTAAGGCTGAAACCCGCGTGCACATCGGCGAAAAGGTGACGCGCGGCCTCGGCGCGGGCGGCAATCCCGAAATTGGACGCAAAGCCGCTGAGGAATCGCAAGAGGAATTGGAGCGCGTGCTCGCCGGCAGCGATATGGTGTTCATCACCGCCGGAATGGGGGGCGGCACGGGCACAGGTGCAGCGCCTGTTGTGGCTTCTATTGCCCGCAAACTCGGCGCTCTCACCATCGGCGTGGTTACCCGCCCGTTCACCTTTGAGGGGCGCCGCCGCACCGAAATCGCCCTCAAGGGCATTGAAGCCCTCAAAGAGCAGGTGGATACCCTCATCGTTATCCCCAACGACCGCCTTTTGCAGATTGTGGATAAGAAAGCCAGCCTGCAAGATGCTTTCAAGGTGGCCGATGATGTGTTGCGTCAGGGTGTTCAGGGCATTTCGGAACTCATCACGGTGCCCGGCTTAATCAACCTTGACTTTGCAGACGTGCGCACCATCATGTCCGAAGGCGGCGCGGCGCTGATGGCGGTCGGCGAGGCAGAGGGCGACGAGCGCGCCCGCAAGGCTGCCGAAGAGGCCGTTGCCAGCAAGTTGCTGGATGTTACGATTCAGGGCGCGCGCGGCATCCTCTTCAACATCACCGGTGGCCCCAGCCTGACCCTGCTTGAGGTGAACGAGGCCGCCGAGGTCATCCGCGACGCCGCCCGCTCCGACGCCAACCTCATCTTCGGCGCGGTGATTGACCCCGAAATGGGCGACCGCGTGCGCGTCACCGTCATTGCCACCGGCTTTGACTACAAGCCTTCAGAAGCGCACATTTTGCAGGGCGCGCAGAGTCGCAGGCCATCGGCCAAAGTTTCTGCTGAAAGTGAGCCTGCGCACCGCCCGTCTAAGCCTTCCACCCCGCCGCCGTTGCCCCTTGATGAGCCGGTGGACGTGGATATTCCCACCTTCGTCCGCAAGCGCCTAAACCGGCGGTGATAAAAACAAAACTTCCGAGGTCGCAAAGACCTCGGAAGTTTTGTTTATGGGGCAGAAATTGGCTTAGGCTCTATCCGAAAAATATCGTGATGGTGTCATTGCGAGCCCCGCAGGGGCGAAGCAATCCCCTTTTTGCTGGTCAGGAGACTGCTTCGGCGGCTGTGCCGCCTCGCAGTGACAATCCGCGAAGAATTTTCGGATAGGATCTTACTCGTTTTTGCCGCGCGCGATAGCCCAAATCGCTCCCAGTACAATCACGAGTGCCAATAGCGCCACCGGCCAAATCCACGAAGAAGAGGTGGATTTAGGCGCGGGGCTCGGCGTGGGCGAGGGCGCAATGGTGGCTGTGGGCTTCGGCTTGGGGGTGGCAGTGGGGGCAGTAGTGGGAGTTGCTGTGGGCACCACGGTGGGGGTCGCAGTGGGTTGGGCTTTGGCTTTCTTGATGCGCCCTTCAAGTTTCACGCTGACCGGCGAATGGGCTTTGATGTAATCCACTACCACATCCGCCAGCAGGGGGCCGTAGTCGTAGGGGTTGATGGCGTGTTCTTTGAACATTGAATAGCCATCGCCGCCGTGGCGGATGTAGTTGTTTGCGGCTACCTTGTAGGTGGCGTTGGGGTCAATGGGGCTGTAGGTGCCGTCGGCGTTGCGCACTTCGGCGCTGACAATGCGGTGCCCGACCGGCTGGCTGGGATCCCACGAATAGCGCAAGCCCGCCACTTGGAGGAAGCGCCCTGTGCCTTCGTTTTCGGGGTTGTCGGCTTTGCTCACGCCGTTCTCAAGCGCCGCCAAGAGGTCGGAGCCTTTGATTTCAAAAGTGGCTACGGTGTTGCCGAAGGGCAGCACTTCCAGCACTTGGCCGACGGTCACATCGCCGGCGGGGATGCTGGCGCGGATGCCGCCGCCGTTTTGCAGGGCGATCTGTATGCCTTGATCCTTCATTTTCCAAAGGATGGCGTCGGTCACGAGGTCGCCCATTGTGCACTCGGCGAAGCGGCAGTGTGCGCGCTCGCCGTCCAAATCAACGGCGGCTTTGCCGATAACGGTGTGGCGCAGTTTTTCCAGCGGCTTGGCAAGTTCTTTCACCACTGCGAGCACTTGCGGGTCTTCGGGGATGTTTTTGTCAAGCAAAATGGGCTCCCCTTCCCAAGCAGTGGCAACACCATCTTGGTTGAAGGTGGCTTGTAGGTAGCCGAGGTATTGCCCGTAAGCCTTGGCGGTTACGATGAGTACGGGCTCTTTGCGAGGCGATTCTACAACCGTCGGGTAAGGACCGGCGGCTTTTTTGTTGTTGTTTGCCAAGAAGGTGTGCGAGTGGCCGCCGACGATGATGTCAATGCCCGCGACTTTCTTTGCCAACTCTTGGTCGCGGTTGTAGCCGAGGTGCGAGAGCAAGATGATGATGTTTACGCCTTTGCCTTCCAACTCCTTGGCGTATTTTTGGGCTGTTTCAATCGGGTCGGCGAACTTGACCTTATCGCCCGGGCTGGAAAGGATGCTGGTCAATTCGGTGGTGACGCCGATGATGCCCACTTTGTGCCCATTGACGTTCAGAATGACATAGGGCTTGAGCAGGCCTTTGAGGTCTGGGTCTTGCGAGGCGTCAATGTTTGCCCCCAGCACGGGGAATTTGGCGCCTTTGATGAACTCGGCGAGCACTTTGGGGCCCGAGTCAAATTCGTGGTTGCCGACCACCATCGCGTCATAGCCAAGCATGTTCATGAATTTCTGGGCGGCTTTGCCTTGGTATTGGTTGAAGAAGAGGGTGCCCTGAAATTCATCACCTGCATCCAGCAAGAGGGCGTCGGGGTGTTGGGCGCGGATCTTTTTGATTTCGGTCGCGCGCCGTGCAACTCCGCCGAAGCATTTGCCCGCCGCGGCTGCATCCTGCGAGCACGTCCCGCCGTATTTGTTGATTTGCTCAAAGTGGGCGTGCACGTCGTTTGTGTGCATGATGTAGAGCGTGAAGGAGCCTTTTTCATCCATAGCGGCTCCAGCCTGAGCCGCGGTGCCCTTGTTCAGCGCCAAAAGCGCTATTGCAAGGGTAAGTACAGC
>JALUBW010000059.1 GCA_027044735.1 Anaerolineales bacterium | reverse complement strand
CCATCCACCGATTGACACAGATTTACACCGATTGGATGCTTGAAACCGCAGATTACGTAACTGCCTACACGTTTTGTGAGCGAGGGCAAATGCTTCGGTGCAACGCAAGCAGAAGTCCACGCAGGTGGACTTCGCCACTTGTAGCCCGTGACTTCAGTCGCCGGGCGCAAGCGGCGGCAGTTGAAACTGCACCTACCGCCTGCGAAGTCGCCCTGCGGCGACTTTAAAAAAATCTGTGCTAATCTGTGGTTTTTGTCCTTTGCATTCTGGCACTAACCTCTGCTAATTACCGACTCATCAGGGGATTACATAGATTGGGTTGCTGAAAATCCACCCCCGGCGGCGCCCCCATGCGTTTAGATAAGCCTCAACCCGATAAGCCCCCGCCGCTTTGGCGTTGTAACTGCACACATCTCGGCGTTTCCACACGCGCACCGCTTCACCTTGGTAAATCAGGCGGCATTCTGCCCGCTTTGGTAGCCTTACCTTGAGAGTTACTCCGCCGTTTAGTTGGATGCTTTCCCCCATTGAGACTTTGTTTTGACCGTTTGTGGCGGTAAAGCGGAAGCCGCGCGTGCTGGCTGGTAGGTCGTAGCCTATGAAGGCTTGCCCTTCCCGCAAGGCGTTGTAGATCAGCGCGCGGTCATGCTCGGCTTTGCCGTTTAGCGGTGTTTTTAGCAGCAGGTGGGTTGTGATGGCACGAAAGTGCTTTTCGTATGGGAAGAGAGTTATCGTGAGCGGCCCAAGCCGCTTGCGCAGAGCGTGTGCATCTGCTCCGCCCACCGCGACCACTCGTTTCCCTTCCTTCAGCATTTCATCCCAGAGCGCCAGCGTTTCTTTGTATGGCGCAACCGCCACTTGGTGGAAGAATAGGCTGTAGAAAACCGTGTTGAGGTAGTTTTTCAAATGCCCCTTGAATTCGCTAAGCCCATTCCACAGTTCAATGCCCGTGAAGGAATGCACTTGCCAGTCTTCCCACGAAATATCGGGTTCGCCGACAAGCGGTGAGGCAAAATCTACCGGATGGGCGAGAAAGGAAACTCCCCCAAAGGAATTTACCTTGTTAATAACTACTTGCATATCTTCGGCGTAAGGGCTGAGGGTGGTTGGTGCGCCTAATGCCAACAGGTGGTTTTTTTGCGGCTTGCGGGTGCGGTCATGCACCTCTTCGCCCACAAGCACCAGCACGTTTTTGCCTTCCACGCGGTGATAACCTTCTATGCCTTTTGGGCGCACATTGTGGTCGGTTACTATGACGGCGTCCATCCCTGCCCGCGCGGCCGCTTTTGCCACTTCCGCGTGCGTCCCACTGCCATCAGAAAAGCGCGTGTGAATGTGCATTGCTACTACGATTTCGTGGAGTAAAGGCCGGGTTTCGGGGGACACAGCAGAACCTTTGCAAATGGCTGGAGAATGCCGAAGTTGCACCGTATTTTACCGCGTCTTTTCTTGAAAATCGCTGCGAACCCTGTTGACACCGCTGCAGGGAAGATATATAGTTTTAGAAGATGCTCGCTGCCGGCGTTAGTCGCCCGTGCAAAGTTCTATTTTCATCTCTTGCTTCAGAAAGGAGGAAACAATGACAGCCGACCTTGAAAAATTCCTTGCCGCTCGCGATTTTTTGCTGAATGTGCCCAGTTACGAGGAGGCTTATGCTAAATTCCAATGGCCTCACCTCACCAAATTCAATTGGGCGCTTGATTACTTTGATAGCATGGCCAAGGGCAATGACCAACTTGCGCTCATTTGGGCAGATGAAAACGGCAACGAGCGAAAAGTGACTTTTGATGAAATGCACCGCCGTTCCAATCAGGTTGCGAACTTTTTGCGCGATCTGGGCTTGACCAAGGGCGACCGCGTGATCATTATGATGGAAACGTCGGTGGAATTGTACGAACTGATGTTGGGTATTATGAAAGCCGGCGGTGCGATAATTCCGGCGGCTACCTCGTTGCCCCCCAAAGATATTGCCGACCGCATCACGCGCGGCGAGGTCAAATTTGCTGTTGTGCATGCTCCGTTTGTGGAAAAGTTCAACAAGGCGGGCTCGGCTTTGGACGGTCTCAAAGCGCGCATTGTGGTTGGCGATGAATTTTCTCAGCAGTGCGATGAGGAAGCCGAAGCCGAAAAATGCTGGACTCAGTACTCCGAATCTGAAAAATACCCTGAAACTTACGAAGCACCGTTCATCACCTACTCAACCGATGAACTTTTCCTCTTCTTCACCTCGGGCACCACTTCAAAGCCCAAATTGGTCATTCACACCCACACTTCTTACCCTGTTGGGCACTTGACCACAATGTATTGGGTTGGGGTGCGCCCGGGCGATGTGCATTTCAACATCAGCGCCCCCGGCTGGGCTAAATATGCGTGGAGTTCCTTCTTTGCCCCTTGGAACGCCGGAGCGACCATTTTCACCTTCCGTTACACCAAATTCAATGCCAAGAAGGTGCTTGACGCGGTGGAGAAGTATAAGGTGAACACGCTGTGCGCGCCGCTGAGTGTGCTCAAACTTTTCTTACTTGAAGATTTGAGCAAGTACAAGTTCTCGTTGCACGATTTTGTGAGCGCTGGTGAGCCGTTGAACCCCGAGGTGGTGCGTAAAATTGATGAGGCGTTTGGTGTGCAAGTGCGCGAAGGCTATGGGCAAACCGAAACCACGGCGCTCATCGGCGTTTTCAAAGGCATGGTGCGCAAAGAAGGCTCTATGGGCAAGGTGGCGCCGGGGTATAAAGTAGCCCTTTTGGATGAGCAATTAGATCCTGTTCCGGCGGGGCAGGATGGGCAAATTTCGGTTGAGACTTATCCGGTGTACCCGCTGGGGTTGATGATCGGTTATGACGACCCTGAGCGCAACAAGCAAGTTTTCAAGGCTGGTTGGTATTTCACCGGCGATACTGCTTATCAGGATGAGGATGGTTATTTCCACTTTGTCGGGCGCACCGACGATGTTTTCAAGAGCCTTGATTACCGCATTAGCCCGTTTGAGGTGGAAAGCGAACTTATGGAGGCCGAGCCGGTTATGGAAGCCGCTGTTGTGCCCACCGTTGATGAGCGCGACCGCATAGTGCCCAAGGCTTTCATCGTGCTCAAGCCCGATTACCGACCGTCGCGCGCCGCGGCGCTTGACATTTTCCGCTTCATCCGCGACAACATTGCCCCCTACAAGCGCCCGCGCGTGATTGAATTTCTGGAGGCTTTCCCCAAGACTGTGAGCATGAAGGTGATGCGCCGCGAACTGCGCGCCTACGACCGCGAAATGCGCCAAAAAGGCGAGCACGGCGAGTACGAATTCTGGGAAAAGGAATTCAAAGACGAACTCGGTTTGGGCAAGCGCCGCTAAGTTTGTTTTGGGTTTACAAGAAAAACAGGTCGGGAGTGAACCCCGACCTGTTTTTTGTGTGTTTGATAGTGCCTTATTGCTTGCCTCCGAAAAACAACTGCCACCAAACCTTTTGCGGTGGTGGGGTGGGCGGGGGAGTGGCGGCTTGTGTGGGTGCGTTCTTAGGCGCAGGCGTTGCCACTTCTAACGGTATGGGATGGATTACTTGGTCACCCGGGCGGGCATAGCCTGCGCCGCGCAGCGCCTCATCTTCACCAGTGCCTGCGGTTGCCTTAGCAATTTGCGTTTGCAAATAGGCCACCGTGGCCGAGGACCGCGCGGCTTGGGTGGAAAGCGAGTTCACATCCCTCTGGAGGCGCTGCACGGTGTCAATGCGGCGGGCAAGCGACATCACCGCTGCCAATGCCACAATTGCCGCTGTCACCAGCAAAATCCGTTTACCGTATCGGGGCATTTTTTGCCTTTACTTTTGCACCTTGCCCTGCAGGGCGTCGTGGAGCCATTTTTTGTAGCGCTCATCCCACAAGAGTACATCTTGCGGCACGGTTGATTTGTTAGGGCCAATGTAGATGATTTGCCCCGTTTCGTGCAGCAACCCGCGGGGCACAGAGTAAAAGTGTATGTGCTCTTTGGGGTTATCCATCTTTTGCAGTAGGCAAATCAGTTCGTTGATTTGCTTGGGAGAAAGGTCGGTAAGCACTAAGGATTTGTAGAGTTTTGCCAACTGTGGCAGTTTTGGCAAAATGTTGGGGTTTGTAATGCGGCGCAAAAGTGCTTTGACAATGAGGGTTTGCCGGTCAATGCGCCCCAAATCGCCCACATCGGAGCGGATGCGCGCCAAAAGCCAAGCGTGGTAGCCATCAAGCGTTTGGTAGCCGGGTGGAAAATCGGCGTGGGCTTGGTGCTCATCCTTTACCCTTGTGGGCAGGTAAACTTGCACGCCGCCGAGAGCGTCAACCAGTTTGCGGAAGCCTTCGCCGCTCACCACCACGTAATTATCCACCGAAATGCCGAAGTTGTAGGCCAAGGTTTGCGCCATAAGCGCTGCGCCGCTTCCCTCGTCTGCTCCGAACTGCCACGCTGGCGTTCCTAAAAAGTAGCCTTCGTTTAGTTTCTGCGGGCTTTTGTATTTTGTGGCGTTGGGAGGAAGGTTGATTTTGAGATCGCGCGGCAACGGCACAACGTAAATTTCGCCCTTCACAAAATCAACGTGCACCACGCGGATGACATCGGCGAGGTCGTAGAAGCCGTGGTTAGTGCCCAGCACGAGGATGTTCAAGCCTTTAGCCGGCCCGCCGCACATGGGGTGCAACGCCTCGGTAGGCGTTGCGGAAGGTTTGGGTGTCGGCGAGGTGGCAGGTGTGTTTTGCGGGTTTTGCTCAGTTGGTGTGGTTTTGGCCTGTGGCGTGGTGATTGAGCCCATTGTGGCGGTAGGCATGATTGTTGGCAACGGTTTGGCGAGCGGTTTGTTCCAGAAGCGCACCAGCGCCAGCCCTATGCCAACGCCGATGAACAGCATAACCGCCAGCAAAGCGGCAATTTTCGTCGGGGAAAGGAAAGAACTTTTTTCATCCATATTGCACCTCTGCGGAAATTGCAGTTAGGGGAAATTATTATACCCCACAAAAAACAAGACAAGCCCGCGAAGCGCGGGCTTGTGTGCCGAAGGTGGGAGTCGAACCCACATGGGCGCAAGGCCCACTGCGCCCTGAACGCAGCGCGTCTGCCAATTCCGCCACTTCGGCTTGACGGGGGTATTTTACCCCAAGGGCTTTATTTGTCAACCTTTTTG
>JALUBW010000058.1 GCA_027044735.1 Anaerolineales bacterium | reverse complement strand
AATAACCCAAATTCTCCAACAAGAACCTTAAAACCATATAACCAAAGATTTACAATAAACCAATACCTAAAGTCAGACCATACCCCATTACTTTTAACATTAGCATTAGATGACCTAAACGGAACAATAAACCAAAACTTAGGAAGTACAGTTTTGTACTTTAAGGGAATAGCAGGCCCAAGCACAGGATTTAAAATCCCATTAAGATTAATAGCATCTTCAGAAGTAATAACAGGCCAAGAATACAACATAAATACATACGGTGTAGATTTAAATGGCAATATTGTAGAATACAACAATCCCTCAAGCCACAATTGGGGGCAATGTATGCAAGACACTCATTCTGTAGTATGCGTAAGAGGATATATACACTACTTTAAATGGGGAGATTATCCACATCACACTTACGCAGGCTTTGAGATTTATCCAAAATCCTCAGCAGTATCTGGCGTAAGCACCCCCCAAGGCGTATACAAATTAGAATTTGGCAATGCCTATGATTTAGAAGGCATTGCATGGGTAAAATGGAATACAACCATTCCATTAGCAAACAATGAATTAGGGTTTACAGATTCAAATGTTCCAACGTATAACCTTCAAGGTAATGTATGGAGTTTAGTAGATGATTTGTACATAGACACAGAACCACCAGTAGTAGACAATGTGCAAATAAATAGAATAGATGCCAATACTCTTGAATTTAAAGTAACGATCCATGATCAAGTAGCAAGTAGTGTAGCAAGTCGCTTTAGGCTGTGATGATGCGGCGGGGCACAGCGTTGGTGCGCCTCGCCGGTGCTTTCTAAACCCCGCGCGGCGCAACATGCGTTATAATCCAGGGCATGTGGAACCAGGCGTGTAAACCTCATGGCCTTTTGGGGCTGCTGCTGGTTGTGGCGCTCTTCCTGGCGGCGCAATTCGTGGGGGCCAGGCGGGTGAGCGCCCGCGCGGCAGCAGAAACCACGCCACAGCCCACGGCCACCCCGGGCGATACCGGGCCTTGGGTGGTGGTCATGGGCGGCGGCAACGACCACGTCAACGTGCGCGCCGGCCCCAGCACCCGCTGGGCGCAAATTGGCGTGCTGGTGGTGGGCGAGCGGGTGCGTGCCTTGGGGCGCACTCCTGCCGGCGAATGGATCAAGATCGTCTATCCGGCCTCCCACGACGGCACCGGCTGGGTGTATGCCCACGTGGTGCGGGTAGAAGGCGGCGACTTGCCCGTGGTGGAACCGCCCCCCACCCCAACCCCGCAAACC
>JALUBW010000057.1 GCA_027044735.1 Anaerolineales bacterium | reverse complement strand
CGCGAACTCGCCGCCATGCTTTCCGGGCCGTACGACCGCCACAACGCAATTTTGGCGATTCATGCGGGGGCTGGCGGCACCGACGCCCACGATTGGGCAGCCATGCTTCAGCGGATGTACCTGCGCTGGGCTGAGCGCCACGGCTACAAAACCGAAATCCTTGACTACACCCCGGGCGAGGAGGCGGGAACCAAAAGCATCACAATTGCCGTGAACGGGCCCAATGCCTACGGCTACCTGCGCTCCGAAAAGGGCGTGCATCGCTTGGTGCGGCTTTCGCCGTTTGACGCCGCACACCGCCGTCATACCTCGTTTGCGCTGGTTGAAGTGCTACCTCAGGTGGAAGATGAGGTTGAGGTTGAAATAAACCCCAAGGACATCCGCATAGACACGTTCAAAGCCGCGGGCGCGGGCGGGCAAAATGTGCAGAAAAACGCGACCGCTGTCCGCATCACCCACATTCCCACGGGGATTGTGGTTTCGTGCCAAAACGAGCGCTCGCTTACGCAGAACAAAGAGAACGCTCTCAAAGTGCTCAAGGCGCGCCTTTTGGAAATTCGCCAGCGCGAGCAAGAGGAAAAACTTGCTGAGTTGCGCGGCGAATACACCAAAGCCGAATGGGGCAGCCAAATCAGATCGTATGTTTTGCACCCATACCAAATGGTCAAGGACCACCGCACCGGCTACGAAGTGGGCAACGCCCAAGCAGTACTGGACGGCGACCTTGACGGCTTCATTGAGGCTTATTTGAAGCAAGCCGAGTGAGCCTCTTATCTTTTTCCTATAAGCCGTTAACAAACTTCTTGCAAACTCCTGTTATCCTAAGGCTGTAGAATGATTAGAACACCACGGGCATTTGCCCGAAGACAGGAGGTTGAGAATGTCCAAAATAATCGGCATTGACTTGGGAACTACCAACAGCGTTGTAGCCGTGATGGAAGGCGGTAATCCGGTGGTCATCCCAACCGCGGAAGGCTCGCGGTTGTGCCCCTCGGTTGTTGCTTTTACCAAAAACGGAGAACGTTTGGTTGGTCAACTTGCTAAACGGCAAGCAATCATCAATCCCGAAAACACGATTTACTCCATCAAGCGCTTTATGGGACGCCGCTACGATGAGGTGGAAGAAGAGCGCAAGATGGTTTCCTACAAAGTGGTGAAAGGGCCGGCGGGGGATGCACGCGTTTACGTCCCCGCGACGGGGAAGGAATACACGCCGCAGGAAATTTCCGCTATGATTCTGGCTAAACTCAAGGCCGATGCGGAAGCCTACCTCGGCGAGCCGGTGACCAAGGCAGTCATTACCGTGCCTGCCTACTTCAACGACAGCCAGCGGCAGGCTACTAAGGATGCCGGTAAAATCGCCGGTCTGGAGGTGCTGCGCATCATCAACGAGCCGACCGCTGCGGCTTTGGCGTATGGCCTTGATAAAAAGACCAATGAGACAATCTTGGTATTTGACCTCGGCGGTGGTACGTTTGACGTTTCCATCCTTGAGGTTGGCGAGGGCGTCATTGAAGTGAAGGCCACCAACGGCGATACTCACCTCGGCGGCGATAACTGGGACGAACGTCTTGTCAACTACATCGCCGATGAGTTCCAAAAGCAAGAAGGCGTTGACCTGCGCAAGAACAAAGAAGCCCTTCAGCGTCTGCGCGAGGCCGCCGAAAAGGCCAAAATTGAACTGTCTACGGTGATGGAAACTGAAGTCAACTTGCCCTACATTGTGCTGGATGTGAGCGGCCCGAAGCATTTGGTGATGAAGATCACCCGCGCTAAATTTGAACAACTCACCGAAGATTTGGTTGAGCGCCTGAAGGGGCCCTTCTACGCCGCGCTGAAAGACGCCAACCTTGAGCCGAAAGATTTGGACGAAGTGGTGCTGGTTGGCGGCGCTACCCGTATGCCGATGGTGCAACGGCTGGTGCGTGAACTGACCGGCAAAGAGCCGCACAAAGGCGTGAATCCGGATGAGGTGGTTGCCATTGGTGCGGCAATTCAGGCTGGCGTATTGGCCGGTGAGGTGAAGGACGTGCTCTTGCTGGATGTGACCCCGCTGAGCCTCGGCGTTGAGACCTTGGGCGGCGTGATGACGGTGCTCATCCCGCGCAACACCACGATTCCGGTGCGCAAGACCGAAGTCTTCACTACTGCCGAGGACAATCAAACTGCGGTTGACATCCATGTGCTGCAAGGTGAGCGCCCGATGGCAGCCGACAACATGAGCCTTGGTCGGTTCCGCTTGGAAGGCATCCCGCCTGCGCCGCGTGGTGTGCCGCAAATTGAGGTGACGTTTGACATTGACGCCAACGGCATCTTGAACGTGACGGCGCGCGACAAAGCCACCGGCAAAGAGCAAAAAGTCACCATTACCGCATCCACCAACCTGAGCAAAGAGGAAGTGGAGCGGATGGTGCGGGAAGCGCAGGCGCACGCCGAGGAAGACAAACGCCGCCGCGAACTGGTAGAAGCCCGCAACCAAGCCGATACGCTGGTTTACCAAACCGAAAAGACGCTGCGCGAGTTGGGCGATAAATTGCCCGCTTCCGAGCGCGAGCGCATCCAAAGCAAGGTGAACGAACTGAAAGAGGCCCAAAAGGGCGACGATTTGGAGCGTATCAAGCGCCTGAACGAAGAAGTGCAGCAAATGTGGCACAACTTGAGCCAGCAACTCTATCAGGCGCAGCAACAGGCCGGTGGCGCGGCCGGTTCGGCTCCGAGCGGCGACGGCAGCGGCTCTACCGGCAACGCTCAGGGCGGCGAAGGTGAAGGCGAAGTCGTGGACGGCGAGTTCCGCGAAGCATAGCCCAAACCTAACGCGAAAAATCAACAGGGCGGGAGCAATCCCGCCCTGTTTTTGCTTTAGACTCTATCCGAAAAATTCGGTGCAGGGCAAGCAGAACTCCACCTGCGTGGACTTCGCAACTTGTAGCCCGTGACTTCAGTCGCAGGGCACAAGCGGCGGCAGTTGAAACTGCACCTACTGCCTGCGAAGTCGCCCTACGGCGACTTTTTGGGAAGAGCAAGCCGATGGGAGTTACGCGCTTGCCATTGTAAGCCTATGCACGGCGCGAACCGCTTTTTCCGCATCGGCTTCGTCCACGGCAAAACTGATTGCCACCTCCGAAGAACCCTGTGCAATTGCAATGATATTCACCCCGGCTTTGCCAAGCGCGGTGAAAAGCCTGCCAGCGACGCCGACGGTGTGTTGCATTCCCGCGCCGACCACAGTTACCACCGCAATTGGCGTCACAGCCGCAACTCGGTCAATATCGCGGCGTTCAATTTCGGCTTTAAATGCTTCTTCAAGTGCGTTGACCACTTTGCCTGCGGCGTCGGCAGCCACGGCAAAAGTGATGCTTTGCTCGGATGAAGCCTGCGTTATGAGCACAACGCTGGTGTCAGTTTGCGCTACGGCCGCAAAGGTGCGCGCCGCCACGCCGGGAACGCCAAGCATCCCTCGGCCTTCAACCGTTATCAGCGACAAATTGCGAATGAGGGTGACCGCTTTAGCCGTGCCCGGAGTCGCTTCGGAGCGCGGCACTATTAGCGTGTCGTCGCCTTTGGGGTTGAATGTGTTGCGCACCCGCAGGGGAATGCCACGCTCAATTACCGGTCGTATGGTTTTGGGATGGAGCACCTTTGCACCGAAATAGGCCAGTTCGGCCACCTCGCGGTACGAAAGCCGCGGCAGGGTGCGCGCTTTGGGTACAATGCGCGGGTCGGCGCTCATTACGCCGTTCACATCGGTGTAAATGTTAACTTCGCGCGCTTGTAGCGCTGCGCCAAGCAGCGCCGCGGTGTAATCGCTGCCGCCGCGCCCCAAAGTGGTCGTTAGGCCGTCTTCTGTGGCGCCGATAAATCCGGTTACCACGGGAACGGTTTCGGCGTTCAGAAGGGGACGCAACCGCGAATTGATAAGCGACGCCGATAATTCAAAATTTGGCTGCGCGTTCCGGAAATTAGCATCGGTTCGTATGATTTCGGCTGCATCCACATATTCCGAAGGCACGTCGCGGGCGCGCAGAACTTCGGCAAACAAAGGAGCGCTCATCCGCTCGCCGAGCGAAGCGATGGCATCGTAGGCGCGCGGCGTCACCTCGCCCAGCACGGCAATGGCCTCCAGCAGGCGCAAAAAAGCCTGTACGCGCTCGGTTATTAGCCGTTGCACCGTCTCGCGCCGGTTAGGAGGCAACAAAGCGTTGATTATTGCCTCATGGGCCATTGCAATGCGGTCGGCAACTTGCGGATCGGCTTGGCCGCTCTCGGCTGCTCGTTCAGTTGCCTCAAGCAGCAGGTTAGTTACCCCGCTCAGCGCCGAAGTTACAACAACCACGCTCTCGCCGCGCTTGACTTCATTGCAAACCACGGAGACAGCCTGTTGCATTGCCTCGGGCGTGCCCACAGAAGTGCCGCCGAATTTCAACACCAATGGATGAAGTACATTTTTCATGCTGCTCACTCTACGAAAAAACTCACCGCTATAGCGCCGGGGCCGGCATGGGTTATTATCGCCGGCGGCAGGGATGAAATTTCAATTTCGGCGACCTGTGGCAAGGCTGCTTTGAGATCGTCAGCGAGTCGGTGGGCTTGTTCCTCGGCCGCGGCGTGCATCACTTGCAAGTAGCCGTTGCTTTTGTGTGGGTATTCAGCCGCGGTCAGCCGCACGATTTGTTTCAGGGCAACGCGCAGGGTGCGTTCTTTTCGCAACGGGACTATTACGCCGTCATCAAGCGTGAGTATCGGTTTTATGCGAAGCATTGTGCCCAGAAGTTTGGAGGCGCGGCCTATCCGCCCGCCGCGGGCAAGGTATTCCAAAGTGTCAACTACAAAATAAAGCTTATTTCGGCGAGCAAGAGCCATTACCTTACTTTGAATGCTGTCGGCGTCTTCACCTGCTTCAGCCCAATGGGCGGCAAGTTCTACAAGTTTGCCTAACGGCGCTGCTATCAAACGCGTGTCCAAAATCCTGATGTCGGCATTCGGGAAATCCTGCGCAGCAACCGTAGCCGAGCGCACCGTGCCGCTCAGCGCCGTGGAAGGGTGAATGCACAAGATGGGTTCGCCATCGGTGACCCATTTTTCAAAATAAGGCGTGAACATCTGCGGCGATGGAGCAGAGGTTTTTGGCAGTTCACGCGCCGCCTTCAGCCT
>JALUBW010000056.1:12126-16975 GCA_027044735.1 Anaerolineales bacterium | reverse complement strand
TGCGCGCTTTTAGCGCTTTTCGCCGGAGTGTCGGCGGGGGAATTTGCCGCCTCGGCTACCACGATTTCTTCAAAAATCAGCGTTACAAATGGGCCAAGCCGGATTTCGCTGCCGTTTTTCAGCGGTGTGGGGGCGGTGACTTGCTGTGAATCTACAAAAGTGCCGTTGGTGGAACCCAAATCTTCCACCGTGAAAGTTGCTCCGTGGCGGCGCAGGCGGGCATGATGGCGTGAAATCTCGGGGTCGGCGATAACAATATCGTTTGCTTCATCGCGCCCGATGTAAATTTCTTCCCCTTCCAGTGGGTAAATAGTGCCTATTTCGTCCCCGGCCTCCACAACCAGCCGATATCGCTTGTGTGCCATGTTTCTCTCCTTCCGGTTTGGCACTTACGCAGTTGCTCGTAGAAGCGCTCGTTTTTATGTCATGGCGAGCCGCTATAGGCGGCGAAGCCATCCCCCAGACCGTGAAGTAGGCCGCTTCGGCGGTCTACGAGCACCTCGCGGCGACATAAAAGGGGGATTTGCATAACTCCTACCGTTGCCTTCCCCTTTCAGGCCATCAGAAGTGCCCCGGCTTTTCCCCTGAATTGCGCGACTAATGCTCTTGCGAGGGCAGGATGCTTTCAGTGTACTCCAAGGTGGATTCGCACCCTTTCGGGAAATGTGCCCGGACGTGTTCCCAATCTAACGGCTCGCGCCGACCGTGCTTATCTTTTGAGTTGTAAGTGCGCAGCAGCGCCTCGTAAATGCAATCGGGGCAGTTGTAGTCGGCGATTGTGAAGCGCCACAGGTCGGTGTAGGTGCTGACCGTTCCCGGCGAGCGCAGGGTAATATTGCGGACGGTTTGCCCAATTTGGCGGCAATTTGCCCTTAGCAAGCGGGCAAACATTTCCATGCTTGTGGGGATGCGTTGGTTATCTATTCCAAAGGGGCAATCGGGGCAAGTGAGGTCGGCCTGCACCCACAGCGAGCCGTATAGCAACTCTTTTTGCGCCTGAGAAAGCCCGCCGTAGCCGTGGCGGCATTTCCATGCCCCAAGCATTGAACGGCACATGGGGTTGAAAAGGTCGGGGTCCCACAAGAGGAGGGTGTCCATACCGTTTGGGGTGAGTTGCCCAAAGCCCACTTCGTGGATTTCGGGGTATTCGGCCGGCCAAAATTGGCTTTCGCGGCCTATGAGCCGCTTGAAAAGCACGGCCGGGATGCCGATTTTTTGGGCTACATCCAAAATTTGGGGGTCAAAGCGGTTTTGCCACGCTTTTACGGCTTCGCGCGCCATCCCTATTCCGCAGGCGTTGGCGGTGCCATCTGGCTGAAGGCCGCCGTTTGGGCAGTCGGAGGCGTCCACCACATGGTTGGCTATCAACCTCCCCGCCAGGTAAACGTACGGGATGTCGGTCGCCAATCCTTCGGGTGTTGATGGCGTGGTAGCCCAGTTGGGCAGGTCTTTTATGGGTGGCATGGCTTCCCAAGTGCGGGCGCACATATCGGCGCCGCGCTGGTCCCATGCTGTGCTGATGATGTCCACCAAGTCGGTGCCGTCTTTTTGGGGCGCAAGCCGTATTTTTGCATAAACGGAGCGGTTGGAACGGGGGGCGCTTGAGACGGCTATTATGCGCATTGTGCGTTCAATCTGCCGGTCGCTTGCTTCAATTTGAACTTCGCAACTTGCTCCCGGGCAGGTTATGTTCCCTTTGCCGAAAAGATAAACTTGAATTTGCTTGATTTGGGCTTCGGGCAATGGCTCTTCGGCGGTTATGCGTAAAGTTGCCACGCCGGGGCATTGGAAGTGCGGCAGGGCAGGGGTGCAATTTTCCAACGCGAGGTGGATGCGCGGTAATGGGTAAACGTGAATCACATTGTGGGATACAGTTTCTTTGCCGACAAAGTGGAGGTAATAGCCGGTGCAGGCGGTAACGTCGCCGCCGTTGAGGGCTGCGGGGCACGGGGGGGTGCTACGCCATGCTTGGTATATATCCCACCCGCAGAAGCGGTAGACGTCATCCGGTGTTGGGTTTTCGGGGTGGTTGATTTGGAGGGT
The DNA here is from genome assembly GCA_027044735.1 of Anaerolineales bacterium. Classification (GTDB taxonomy): domain Bacteria; phylum Chloroflexota; class Anaerolineae; order Anaerolineales; family DRMV01; genus JALUBW01. The sequence continues at coordinate 14,932 of JALUBW010000056.1, read as the reverse complement.
GCAGGCAACGTGTTGTGGGTCGTTCCAAGGCAGCAGCCACCAGATGTAGACGGTTTCAACCACGCTTTCCTCGCGCCAGCGCGGCGGCAGTTTTTTCGCTTCGGCGTGCCGCGCGCCAAACAATCCCCCCACTGCCAGTACAAGAATCAATGCAAGGATTTGCCTGTGTTGTCGCATTTTGCCTCACCGTGGAGGCCGAGGCGACGCTTGCGCGGCAGAGATCTCATTCATCGTACAATACTGTCGCCTCCGCGTAATAACGCACGCCTTTTTCCTCAAGCCGCTTCTGAAGCCAATTTTTCAGCCGTTCCCGCTTTTCCTCTATTGGAGCGTCTGAAGCGAGTTCTGAAAGGGGATAGTTCACCCGCAACGCGCGCGGCGAAATGGTGAACCGCGTTACGCCTGCCGGTAACAAATGCCCTTGAGAAACGAGATCCATTACTTCTTGTATGGTGAAGTGAGGAAATACTACCACCCCGCTTAAATTGGGGTACAGCCCTGCAAGGATTTGGGCGTTTCGCTCGCTTGTGCGGTCAAGAGATGCCCGTTTTTGGTAGGCAAAAACAACTTTGTTTAGTTTGCTCACCCTTTCTATCAGGTCGCACACGTTTTTGGCCGACCACACTTCGCCGTTTGGCAGGCTTACCACCAGCAACAGTTTGCCCTCGGCAAGGGCGGCAAGGCTGAGTTCTAACGAAACCGAGCGCCTCAGTTCAGGGAGAGCATCGCGTATCGTTTCTAAAAATTCTTCCGGCTTGATTCCCCAAACCACATGATTCCAAGTGTGCAGCGAGAGCCCCGGGTCTTGGCGTTCCACTACCTGAGCGATGATGTGCGGAAAGCCCAATTGGCGCACAGCCATAACTCGGTTGGTGCCGTCCAGTATCATGTACCTGCCTTCGGCGTCGTGAAAGGGTGTGACAATTGGGGGGTTGCGGAGCACCCCGTTTTCGCGCATCTTTTGGGCGAGTGGATGGGCGCGTTGCGAATCGTAGTGTTCGTGTGGAATTATGGATTCCACTGGCAGGATGTCAAGATGCGGCAGTTTGAATTCCATTGCGGCTCCTATGTGTGCAGAAGTCAGGGGCAGGCTTTTTGCAGGTGCTCTTTGTAGTTTTGGCTGAAAATGTGGTGAGGCGGCCCTTGGCAGGCTGCGCGAAAGAAAAGATAGTTGCTTTTGGCGGGGGCTGAAACGGCTTCTAAGGCGGCACGGCCGGGGTTGTCTATGGGGGCAGGCGGCAATCCTTTGTGCAGATAGGTGTTGTAGGGGGATTGCGCCTTTAGGTCGCTCAGGTTTAGGGGCGCAGGCCACCAGTTTGGCGCTTTGCCAAGGGCGTATTGCACGGTTGGGTCGGCTTCTAAAAACATGCCGCGCCGCAAGCGGTTGTAATAAACCGAGGCTATGAGCGGCATTTCGGCGGTGTTTTTGGTTTCACGCTGTATGATAGAAGCCAATATCACCCCTTGGTAAGGGGTGAGCCCTTGCGCGCGCATCATCGTTTGCCACTTTGGCGAGAGTGCATCGGCGGCGCGCTCCACCATTGCCTTTGCCACAAATTCTGCCGTGGCGTTGCGGGGCAGTGTGTATTTGCCCGGAAAGAGAAAGCCTTCCAGCGTGGCGTGGGGCGGCACTTTGAACGGCAGGGGGTAGCCTTTTGCGCTTTCGGTAGCCTCAAGGAACTCTTGCGGAGTGATGCCCAGCCCGGTGCTCGGTATGGCTGCGGCGATTTCTTCTCTGCGCCAGCCAGCGAGCACAACCAAAACCGCCGCCGGTTTCAGCGGGAATTGCAGCGCTTCGGCAATTTCTGTTGGAGGGCGGGAAGCACTGAGGTTGAATTTGCCGTTGTGAATGCGTCGGTCAAGCCCTTTGTAAATCAGGTATGCGGTGAAGGCCTTTGCGTTTGGGATGAAGCCTTCTTGTTGCAGGCGAAGCGCTACTTCAGCCGCGCTTTCACCTTCTTTCACCTCAAAGCGTCGTGGCTTTGCCGTAGGGTTTGCAGGGGTGAGTAGTTCGTTTTTGTTTGCCGCCAGCACATAACTCAAGCGGATTTTTTGCACGGCCGAAAGCCCCGCCACCGGAGGGCCGAAAGCCTTTGTGGCCGCTTGCGGTATCCAAACGAAAATTGTCAAGGCCGCTAAACCCACTAAAATCGTTCCCGATATAAACAAGTAGGGAAAAAAGCGTTTCATGGGCGGCCTCGGTGTGCGGCGGGCACAGGCCTTTGGCGGTAAAAAGCCTTGCCGTTTCGCTTGCGCTTGTTTCGAGCGGTGAGGGCGCTTGTACTCGGGCGCGGGCAGTTTCGGCAAGGCCGGTTAGGCAAGGTGCTGTATGGGCTTTGTGCTGGGGTGGGCATCTAAGTAGTCTTGCAAAATCACGGTTGCGGCAATGGCGTCAATGCGCTTTTTGCGGCGGCGAGAGACCCGCATAGAACGCCACGCCTCGGCAGCTTTTTGGGTGCTGTGGGTTTCATCCCAAAGCACTACCTTTGCTGGGGAAATTGCGCTCACTGCGGCGGCCAAATTTGCGGCGCGCCGCGCCTGCAGGGTTGTTGCTTCGCCGTTGGCAGCAGTGGCTTGGCCTATCACTATCACCGCAGCGCCTTTTTCTGCCGCGAGCCGAGCAATCGCCTCTGCGTCTTCCTTGCGCGACCTATGGCGAATTACCCCCACGGGGTTCGCTATTGTGCCCGTGGGGTCGGATATTGCGAGTCCTATAAAACGTTCTCCGGGGTCAACTGCCAAAATTCGCACGGGGAAATTATAGCATTATTTCGCCCCTTGGGAAGCAAAACTGCCGCGGCTTGGC
>JALUBW010000056.1:8251-12026 GCA_027044735.1 Anaerolineales bacterium | reverse complement strand
CCCGCGCCTCCTCTGCTCCGCGAATCAGCGGCAGGCGGTAGGGCTGGTGCAGGCGGTCTTGCATGGCTTCTGCGAGCAGGTTGGGGTCATCGCGGCGCAGGGCTTCTAACAGCAAAACCGCCCGCTCAAGGTTGAAAACGGCGTCGGCACGCGGCACATTTTTGGGCAAGACAGCGCGCGATTCCTGCGTGCTCAGCCGCACTGCGGGCACGATAACCGCCAGCCGCTCTTCCTCGTGCCACGCTGAGGCAAGCGGCAGCGAAAGCGCCCGCACCGCTTCCCCCGAGCGCCACGCGGTTGTGAAGCCGCCCCAAAGCGCCGGCGCGGCGTTATCGGGGTGGCCTTCCATCTCAGTTGCCAGCGCGAGGATTTGCTCGCGGCTCAACGGCTCGCCGAGCAGATGATTGCCGCCGAGTAAGCCCGCCAGCACCGCCGATGCGCTTGAGCCCAGCCCCGAGGAAACTGGTATGCGGTTGCGGGCGCGGATTTTCAGCGCGCGCGGCGGCTTTTCCCCCACAAACTCGTAAACCCGCCGCACCGCCTGCAACGTGAGATGAGAGGTATCGCGCGGCAAAAAGTCCGCTCCTTCTCCGGCAATTTCGGCGCTCCAGCCTTCTCCTTCAGCAGGCAGGATGAAGTCGGTTTCGTTCCATAGGCTCAGCGCCAGCCCCAGCACGTCAAACCCCGGCCCCACGTTGCCGCTGGTGGCGGGCACAAGCACGGTGAAAGCGCGCTCGCTCATCCCAGCACTGCCTCCTCCAGCGCCGCCAGTTCTGCCGGAATGGTGAGGATGTTGGGTGTGCGGCGCAGGATGATGTCGGGGTCTTTCAGGCCGTGGCCGGTGCAAACTGCCACAATGGTCTTTGCGCGCGGGTCAAGCCTGCCTGCGCGGATTTCGGCGGCAAGCCCAGCCAGCCCCGCCGCCGAGGCAGGTTCAACCCAGATCCCTTCCAACTGCGCCAGCAGGCTTTGCATGGCAAGGATTTCATCATCGGAAACGGCGATTATCCTGCCGCCGGATTCTTGTGCGGCTTGGAGGGCTTGCTCGCCGCGCGCCGGCCTGCCGATGCGGATGGCGGTTGCCACGGTTTCGGGGCGTTCAACCGGATGCCCAACCACGAGCGGAGCCGCGCCCGCCGCCTGCACGCCCAAAAGCCGCGGCAGCGCGGTGCCTTTTTCGGCGTTGTACCGGCGGAAGCCCATCCAGTAGGCGGTGATGTTGCCCGCATTGCCCACGGGCAGGCAGAGCCAATCGGGAGCGTCGCCTAACGTGTCGCAAATTTCAAACGCCGCGGTTTTCTGCCCCTCCAAACGGTAGGGGTTGATTGAATTGACCAGCGCGAGCGGATGCTTGCGGCTAATTTCAACCACAAGGCGCAGGGCGTCGTCAAATGAGCCTTTTACTTGTACCACCTGAGCACCGTAGGCGAGCGCGCCTGCAAGTTTGCCCAAGGCGATTTTGCCTTCGGGCACGAGCACTACGGCGCGGATGCCGGCGCGCGCGGCATACGCCGCCGCCGATGCCGCCGTATTGCCGGTAGAGGCGCAGATTACCGCCCGCGCCCCCCGCCCAACCGCCTCGCTGACCGCGGCCGTCATGCCGCGATCCTTGAACGAACCGGTTGGGTTCAGACCTTCGTACTTCACATACAGATCAAAACCGCCGCCCATTTCCTCCGCAAGCCGCTGCACAGGGATTAGCGGCGTGTTGCCTTCAAGCAAAGTCACAGGGTGGGTGTGTGGGGGCAAATCCATCAAACTGCCGTAGCGTGAAATAACTCCGTGGTAAGGCATGGCGAACTCCGTTTTAGGGGCTTTGCGATGACCTGTGAGCATCGGCTGCTTTGAGTTTGAAATAGACCTCAATCACGCGCCGCACAATCGGCCCGGCAACTACCGCACCCTCACCGCCGTTGTAAACGAAGGCTACCACCACAATTTCGGGGTCATTGTAAGGCGCGTAGGCTACCGTCCAACCGTGTGTAGGCCATTCGCCGCGGCGGCAGAGGTGGCGCTTTTGGGCTTTATTGTCGCAGTATTCGGCCGTGCCGGTTTTCCCGGCCACTGCTAAATTCTCCATTCCTTCAAACACGTGGTGCAGCGTGCCGTGTGTGCCATCGGTTACGGCAAGCCGCATACCCTTTTGCACCTGTTTGATAGCCCACGGGTCAACCGTTTTCAACTCTCCTGTGGGCTTGCACCGACCGATTCCGGCAGGGTTGGAGAAAACTTTGATGATCGGGTCTTTTGTAATATCCCAGCGGACTTTGGGACGAAACGGCTGAATGACTTTGCCCTCGGCGTCAACCACTTCGCGCAACACGGTGGGTTGCATTTGCCTACCGTTGTTGGCAATGGTCGCTGCCGACATGAGCACCTGCAAGGGCGTGCCGAGAACGTAGCCCTGCCCCACGCTGGCGAGGTAAGTATCGCCGGTTGACCAGTTTTCGCCTTTGTAGATGCGCTTCCAAGTGGGGGTAGGGATGAGGCCGGTGGCTTCGCCGGGGAGGTCAATGCCGGTGCGGTCACCATAGCCGAGGGCGTGGGCGTAGGTGCCCAAACGGCAAATGCCGAGGCCCGGGTTGATTTCGTCATCGTAGCCGCCGCCGATTTTGTAGAAGCATACATCGCTGGAATAGGCAATGCAGTGCAAAAAGTCAATTTTCCCAAAGCCGCCTTCTTTGTAGTTGTAGTCGTAAAACTTTTCGGCTTTGCCCGGGTCGCTGGCGTAATACTTGTTGGCAAGGGTGATGATGCCGGGGGCGTCAATGATTTGGTTCAGCGAAACGATGTGTTCGTTCATTGCGCCCGTGCCGGTCACTATTTTGAAGGTGGAGCCGGGGGCGTATTCGCCCGAAATTGCATGGTTGAGGAGCGGGCGCAAGGGGTCGGCGGCAAGTTGTTTGTAGTAGTAGGCCGGAATGAAGCGCGCCATGCGGTTGTTTTCGTAGGTAGGGTACGAAACCATTGCCAGAATTTCGCCCGTTTTGGGGTTCATTGCAATCACCACGCCCGATTGGGTGCGCGGTTCGCCGTCTGGCATTGGGTAGCGCTGGTTGATGTATTGAATTTGCTTGACGAGGATATGGTAGGCGGCATCTTGCAGGCGTGTGTCAATGGTGAGCACGAGGTTTTTGCCGGGGACGGGCGGCTGGGGCGGCTTTAAGTCGCCGATGATGTGGCCGGCCACGTCCACTTCTACAACGCGATGCCCGTTTTTGCCCGCCAGCAGGTCTTGGTGCGAAAGTTCTACGCCTGCATAGCCGACTTTGTCGCGGTTGGGCACAAGCCCTTTTTTCTTGTAAAAATCCACCAGCGCCTTGGGAACGGGGCCGAGAAAGCCAACGATGTCCGCCGTTAGGTAGCCGGTTGGGTAATCGCGAATCGGCTCAATCTCAATGCCAACCCCCGGCCAATCTGATGCGCGTTCACGGATTATCATGGCAACATCGCGCGGGATGTGGCACTTTATTTTGACCGGCCGGTAAGGGGCAAAGGTTTCGCCAAAATTCACAATCTGGCGGATGCCCTGCGTGGAGCGGCAGGCCACGTAGGGGTGCTTTTTGTCCACCACGCCGCGGCTTACCGGCACGCCCGTGAGGCGGGAGAGTTCCCGAAAAATTTCGTCCACTTTGCCCGGGTCATCGGGCAGGTAGGCCGGGGTGATAACGACGTTGTAGGAAGCAAGGTTGCGCGCTAAAACGATGCCGCGCCGGTCGTAAATTGCGCCGCGCGGCGCCGGAATGTTCAATTCTTCAACGCGGTTTTGGTTTGC
>JALUBW010000056.1:0-8151 GCA_027044735.1 Anaerolineales bacterium | reverse complement strand
CCACGAAGATGGCGCATCTTCGTGAAGATACCAAGCGAGGAGGGTCAGGAGCATTAGGTCGGTTTCCCCGTGGAGCAAATTTATTTGGGAAAACAGCGCGCTCTGCAAACCGGCGGCCAAAATCAGCACCACCAGTGCAGAAATTGCTCCTATCACGGCGTTTGCTCCGTCGGTTTGAGGAGTGGGGTTAGGTCGGTGGGCTTGAAGTTCACTATCACAAGCACAATTTGCAAGCGGCGGAAGTCCACCACCGGTTGAACCGACGCCTCTTGGAACAGGGCGTAGGAAAGTTTGCGCACGCTCACCACTTGACCTGCCAAGATGTTGGGCGGGTATTTGCCGCCGAGGCCGGAGGTCAGCACAAGGTCGCCGGTTTTTACTTGGGCGTTTTGCGGCAGCATATCCAGCGAAAGTTCGCCGGTCAGGCTTCCCACAAGCACGGCATCGGCGTTTGAGGGTTTGGTGCGCACGTCCACGGCGGATTTGGGGTCGGTGATGAGTTGGACTCGCGCGGCGCTCGGTATCACGGCGGTAATGTGTCCAACCAAACCCTCGGCGCTCACCACCGGCATTCCCACGCGCAGGCCGTCGTCGGAGCCGCGGTTGATGATGATGTAGTGCAAGAATGGGCTGGGGTCGCGGCCGATAACTTGGGCGGCTTTGTATTGGTTGTTGGGGTGGGCGCGGGCAAAATCCAGCAGCGCTTCAAGTATGCGCGCGTCGGTGAGTTGCTGTTGGAGGGTGACGATTTGGGTCTGCAGTTGGGCGATTTCGGCTTTGAGCCGTTGGTTTTCGGCGCGCAGGGTGTTTACATCTTTGGGCGCGTTGGCATAGTCGCGCAGGGCTTGGTAGGTGCGCGCCACCCACGCCTGAAAAGCGATTTCGGGTTTTGTGCTCAGGCGGATTAGCGGTGTTAGGTATCCCCCTAACGAAAGCGCCAGAAGCCCTACCACCAGCAGGGCGACGGGAAGCCACCAAGAGGGGCGAGATTTGTTTTTCATAGGAAAAGCAAGGGGCTAAGCCAGACTTTCCATATCCACCAAAAAGCCCTGATAGGCCTTTAGGTCTTCCAGCACAAGGCCGGCACCTCGGGCGACGCAACCCTGTGGGTCTTCGGCCACCCATGTGCGCAAGCCAAGTTCTTCTTGGATGCGCTCGTCAAGGCCGAGCAGTTGCGCCCCGCCGCCGGCGAGGGTAATGCCGTTTTCCATCAGGTCGGCGATGATTTCGGCAGGGGCTTCGTCTATGGTGTCGCGGATTGTGTCTAAGATGGCTTGAACGGGGCCTGCAATGGCCTCGCGGATTTCAATGGAGGAAACTTCTATTGCTTCGGGCAGGCCGGTGACGAGGTTGCGGCCGCGCGCCATGGCGGTCATTTCCTTTTTGAGCGGGTGCGCCGAGCCGATGGTCATTTTGAGTTCCTCGGCGGCGCGCTCGCCTATGAGCAGGTTGTATTTGTTGCGCAGGTACTGCACGATTGCCTCATCCATTTCATCGCCGGCAACGCGCAGCGAGCGCGCCACAACAGTGTGCCCCATTGAGAGCACTGCCACTTCGGTTGTGCCGCCGCCGATGTCCACAATCATGTGGCCTTCAATTTCGCCTATGGAAAGGCCTGCACCGATGGCAGCGGCAATTGGTTCTTCAATCAGATGGGTTTCCCGCGCCCCCGCCGCCATTGCCGCATCGTACACCGCCCGCATTTCCACCTCGGTCACTCCCGCGGGAATGCCGATCACAACCCGCGGGTGAGGGGCGGGCACGATGCTTTGCTCGTGTGCTTTGGCGATTAGGTGCTCAAGCATTGCTTCGGTGATTTCAAAGTCCGAAATAACGCCATCGCGCACCGGGCGGACTACTTGCACATTAGCAGGAGCGCGCCCGGCCATGCGCTTTGCTTGCGTTCCTACAGCCAAGGGCTGGTGGCTGCGTTTGTCAACCGCTACCCACGAGGGTTCGTTTACCACAATCCCCTTGCCTCGGATGTAAACCAAAGTGTTTGCCGTGCCGAGGTCTATTCCGATATCCAGCGAGAAAAAACTCAGCAGCCAATTGATTGGGTTGAACAATTATTGTCTCTCCAGCAGGGGGATTTATTTTGCCCGGTGTAGGGAAACGCCTTTGGCGCTCGGCCGGCGCTGTCGCCACATTATACCATTGCCAACTTGCTTGCTTTTGGTGTTCTTTTTTCGCGAGGAGCCTGTAATTACCTACGCGAGGGTGGGCGTAATGCCATTTTGGGGCTTGCTCTTCTCAAAAAGTCGCCGCAGGGCGACTTCGCAGGTAGTAGGTGCAGTTTCAACTGCCACCGCTTGTATCCGGCGACTGAAGTCACGGCCTACAAGTTGCAAAGTCCACCTGCGTGGACTTCTGCTTGCGCTGCACCGAAGGATTTACCCTCGCTCAGGAGATGAGTAGGCAGTCACGCCAGCGTTAGAAAACCGCGACGAAAACTGCTGCCATCAAAGCCCCCACAACCCAGCCGGCGAGCACATCGGAGGCGTAGTGCACCCCCATAGCAATTCGCGCCGCGCTCACCAGCGGTGCCCAAACCGTTAGCGCCGCGGCAAACCAAACTGGCCCCAAATGCCACCCCATCACGGCAAGGAGGATGGCGCGCGCCGCATGGCCTGACGGGAACGAGTGTGGGTCGGTGATGCGGTAAACTGTTCCCCATTCACCGGCAGGGCGCGGCCGCCGGATGGTGAACTTCAGCGCCGTGACCACCACCGCTGTGCCAAAAATGCTCACAATCAACGCTAATGCCCGGCCGCGCCATTCCGCACCTCCAAAAGCCCACACAACGCCAAGCGCTGCAAACCAAAACCACGAATCGCCGGAATGGGCTAACAGGGCACACACTTTCTTCAGTAGGCCGTCGCTCTCTGCTATTCTGAGCCGCGCGGTGAACGCGGCGTCCATCTCTTCAAGGCGCTTGCGGATTTGTGCAGGCATGGGGGCGGCATTTACTCAATCGGCGCTTGGTAGATTTGCGAGCCGATGGCTATGAACAGCACATGCGTGTCCGGGTCTATGGCAAAAGCGGTGGCCGGTGCGCGGCCTTCCAGCGGCGTAGAAGGGCGGTATTGCGTTACAAAGCGCAATTGCAGCGAAAACTGGTAGACAGCCTGCGCTTGCGGGTCTAACAACAGCAAAGATGGATCTGGAGGCGGCTGCATGGCGATTTTGGCAAAGCGGGCGTCTGGAATGACCGGCCCGTCGCTTCTGCCCGGCCGCGGGTCGTGAAACTTGAGTGGCTTGCACTCAGTTTTTTCCAGCGCCGGGGTTCGCTGGCAGAATACCACCTCGCCGGTTTTCAGGAGCATGTAAAGGTTGCCGCGCGCCACGGCGAAATCTATGGCGTTGCTCACTGCTTGCGGTGTGCCGCCGGTGAAGTAACTGTAGGGGGTGCTTTCAAAAGTGGTCGCCTTGCCAATTATTGCTATCGTGCGGATGGCGGGATCAAGCACATACAACTTCCCGCCTACATAGGCGATGGCTTTTGGCTTTTTCCACCTTAGGGGCGCGGGTTGGGGGAGGGGGTGGGCGATCGGGTCGCGATTTGGGGTGCATAGAGTGTAGTTGCCGCGGGAGTCAATTCCCACTATGCGAGGCCCATCCTCGGAAAGGGGAAGCGGGGCTATGTCCACCAGTTTGGAAATCGTGATTGAGCCGTAACTGCCAGCCCCGCAGCGGAAATTGTCGTCCGGGCGGTAGAGTGCGCCTTCTTGCTGGAAGTGCAAAACTTTGCCGCTGGCCGAGTCCAAGGCGTACAAATCGCCGCCTTGGAGGATGATGCGCGTTATCACCGTCCCCGGCGGGGCGCGGCGGCTGAGCGCTGGCACAAAATTTAGCCTCCGGATGCCGTCAAGTTCGTCAAGGGCTTTCTCAAGCCGTTCGCGCAGGGCGCGGGATTGTTTAGTCTGCAGGTACGATTCGGCGATGTCAAGGTCTGCAAGGGCGGTTTGGATGGCGTTGTGTCGCGCAATGGGCTCTTTTAGCGCAAAGGCTTTGGCGGCTTCGGCTTGGGCGCGGGCAAAGTGGGCTTGGTATTGCTCCAGCCGCCCGCGCCGCAGGTAAACTATCACCGCCATTGTGACGATTATCAGCGGCACGGCTACGGCCATCAGCGCCATTAGCGAGCGCGGCAGCGCGAACAGGTCTTCGCTTGGCAGCATGGCAGCGGAAATTTTGCCGAGCGCCGAGCCGATGTTTTCGCCCACCCTCCAAATTGCGCGGCCGGCCTTGCGCACCGGTTCGGCCAACGGGGCGAGCGAAGGGAGGTGCACGCGGGGCTTGGGTTTGCGCGGTTTGGGGGATAGTTTTTCTTTTGGCTTGGGCGTTTTTGGCGGGTGGGTTGGCGGCGCGGCCGCGGGGGCTGGCGCGGGCGTTGAGGATTGTGGCCAAGCCTGCCGGGGCGTTTCCTCAGATTTGGGAGGGGCGGCTGGCGGCTTTTTCGGAGCGATACCCGATGGAACAGCCTGTTCGGTGGGCGGCGCTTTCTCTTCCAGCGCTTTTTGAATTGGGACGATATGTGCTTTGCCTTCGCCCGTGGCCGTGGTTACCACCACCGCGGCGGCCCCTGCATCAGCCATAACCGCTTCGGCAATTTTGGCGAGACCGGGTTGTCCTTCAATTTTCGGCGGCGAGGCGGGGGTGAGTAAAAGGATGTCGCCGTTTTGCCATTGGGCGCTGGCAAAGTACAGCGGTGTGCTCCGGCCAAGGCCTAAGCCATTGCCCGCCGATTGGTCGTGGAAATGCCGCTGGTCTTTTCCGAACAGCAGGGCGTGCATGGGGCCCGAAAGGGCAAGGTATAGGTTTTCGCCGCGCCAAACTGCCATTGCGAGCATGGCGGTGGTTTTTTCTTGGAGCGAATTTGCTTGGCGGTTGCGTTTTAGTAAGTAGATGTTGAGGGCGGAGGCCAGTTCTTTTAGGGCGCTGGTTACCGAGCCGGGGCTGGCAAAATAGTGGTTTGCCAAGCGGGCGAGGAGTTTTTGTTGCTCTTTGGAAGGCGGCGCGCCGTTTGCAAAGTGCATGAAGATGAGCAGGCGGTCGCGGCGGCGCATACGATGCGTTTTGCGCCCGCGCAGAAACACGTTCACCCCTGCAGGTGCTTCTTTTCCCCCGCTGCTTGGGGTGAAATAGAGATAGAAATCTCGGGAAAACGGCTCGTCTTTTTTTGCCACTGTTTTTACCGTCGGAATGAGGTCAAACGGCGCCCGTACCACCAAACTGCTAATGCGAGGAGGATGAAAAGCGCTCCGACAATTCCCAAAATGGGGGAATGTCTTTGGGTTTGGGGCTGTGTTGGCGGAGGAAGCGCTTTTTGCGCCCCAAAGGTCACGTAAGTGGTATCGCCGGCTTGTAGGTCAACGCGGGCGGTGGTTTCGGTGGTGGGGTTGTAGCCCGGTGGCACGCCCATGCTGATGGTGTATCGCCCTTCTGGAAGGTGATCAAAGCAGACGAAGTCGTTGCCGGTTTTCGCCGTGTGGGCGGTTTCACCCCTTTGGCCGCTTATGCTGATTGCGCCGTTGGGCAAAGGGGCTTCGGTGTCTTCCTCGTACATTCCGTTGCCGTCGCGGTCGTTGTAAAGTAGGATGCAGATTTTCCCCTCGCCGGGGATTTTGGTTGGGGTTGGGGTGGCTGTGGCTTGTTGCCCTAAATTGTCCGGTGTGGGGGATGGGTGCTCGGATACTCCGACACCGAGGATCAGAATTTCGCCCACGCGGATGTTTTGATTAGGCTCCATGTTGTTGAGGGCGCGCAGTTTTTCTACTGAAATGCCCGCTACGGCGGCAATGTGCCAGAGGCTGTCGCCGGGCTTGACTTTGTAGCGAATTATCCCGTCCGCACCCGGCGTTGGAGTTGGGAATGGGGTAATTTTCAACGCAGGCGACGATGCGTTCACCGGCACTTGGCTGAGCATCAATGCCAGCGCTGCTATCAAAACGGTCACAAAAGCCAGTCGTTTGGGCATGTTTTCATTATACCCTGCAAGTAGCGTGCCCGCGCGGGGATTTTTTGATGGCCTCTTGACAACCCACCGATTTTGGTATACAATGCTACAAAGATACAAAGATACAATCCGAGAGAAGCCATGAGAGCAACTAACGGCATTGCCACAGCCTCTGTTTTGCCATTACAGGTGGATTTCAGGCGGCGCACGCCGATTACCGAGCAAATCCGCAATCAAATTCGCGGCCTGATTGCCCGCGGCGTGCTCCGTCCGGGCGACCAATTGCCCACTGTGCGCCAACTGGCCGCCGACCTGCGCATCAATTTCAACACCGTGGCGCGCGCCTACCGCCTGCTGGAAGAGGATGGCCTGATTTCGGTGCAACATGGCCGCGGCACCTTCGTGCTCGCTCCTGCCTCGCCTCAGGCAGAAGAAAACCTCAAACGGGAAACCCTAAACCTTTTGGTGCACGACCTCGCCGCTCAAGCGCGCGAGATGGGTTTTTCCCTTGAAGAAACCATTGAGGCTCTGCGCCAAGCGTGGGAAGAATAGCCCTTCCCCCTTCTGGCGCACAAATTTCCCTTCGTTACCTTTTAGTTTCAGGAGGTCAAGTATGGCTAAGAAGTTTTCCTTCTCCGGCGGTAAGAGATCCAACATGCACGTTGCTCCAGTAGCGTTGGTTGCTTTCCTTGCCATTGAGATTGTTGCCGTTATCGGCGCAAATCTGCTTGAGGCGGCTGTGAGCGAAACCGCGGCGGCGATCTGTTTTCTTGTTACCACTCTCGTTGCTTTCTACATCCTCTTTGCGTGGCAAATTGCCAAGCAGTGGGAAAAAGCCGTTGTGTTGCGCTTGGGCAAGTTCCGCGGCATTTACGGCCCCGGCCTGTTTTGGATTGTGCCGGTGCTGGATACCATTGTGGCTTGGATTGACCACCGGGTAATGGTGACGCCTTTCCGCGCCGAAAAGACGCTCACCAAAGACACGGTGCCGGTGGATGTGGACGCGGTGCTGTTTTGGATGGTGTTTGACGCCGAAAAGGCGGCGTTGGAGGTGGAAGATTACCGCGCTGCGGTCTCGTGGGCAGCGCAAACTGCCCTGCGCGAGATCATCGGCCAGAAGGAATTGGCCGAAATTCTCACCGGCCGCGCGGCAATGGACGAGGAACTGCAGCGCATCATTGACGAGCGCACCACGCCTTGGGGCGTGAGCGTGCAGTCGGTGGAAATTCGCGACATCGTAATTCCGCCGAACTTGGAAGAGGCGATGAGCCGGCGCGCACAGGCCGAGCGCGAGCGGCAGGCGCGGGTCATCTTAGGCCAGTCGGAAGTGGAAATTGCCGAAAGTTTCTCCGAGGCGGCCAAAGCCTATGCCGAGAATCCCACGGCTTTGCACCTGCGGGCGATGAATATGCTCTTTGAAGGCCTGAAAGAGAAGGGCGCGCTGGTGATTGTGCCCAGCAGCGCGGTAGAAACGATGAATTTGGGCGGCCTGAGCGGTTTAGTTTCGCTGAGCGGCTATCAGGGTCAGGCCGAAAGTCTGGCGGATGGCAAGCCGTCTGCCGCTGTGGATAAGTCGTAAGAAGGAGGTGGTTTATGAACAACAAGACTGCTTTCTGGAGCGTGGTGGCGTTGTTGGCAGCGATGGCCGTGGCAACGGCGGCAGTTTACAACCGATTGCCCGCAATGATGGTGACCCACTGGGGCGCCGAGGGCGCACCCAACGGCGAAATGCCGCGAGTGTGGGGCGCTCTGCTCCCCTTGCTTTTGGCCGCGGGCGTCGCGGTGCTGCTATGGCTTTTGCCGCTAATTGACCCGCGCCGCCGGAACTATGCGGCCTTCCGCTCAACCTACAACGCTTTTGTGGTAGGCGTAGTGGCCTTCATTGCCTATGTGGATTTCTTCATGCTGGGTTGGAACTTAGGCTATCGGATGCCGCTTGAGCGGGCGATAGCGCCGGCGCTTGGTGCTGTTTTCATCCTCGCGGGGGTGCTTCTCCGCAAAGCGCGCCCCAACTGGTTTGTGGGCATACGCACGCCGTGGACGCTTTCAAGTGCCACAGTGTGGGAAAAGACCCACAGGCTTGCCGCTCCGGCTTTCATCTTCAGCGGCATAGTGACCGCCGCAGGTGTGTTTGGGATGCCGCTGTTGCTGGTCGGCGTTGGGTTGGTGGCGGTGTCGGCGGTGCTCGCGGTGGT